>JALNWC010000351.1 GCA_023231075.1 Rhodoferax sp. | reverse complement strand
TGCAGCGAAGTCTGCGCGTTGGCAAAAGTGGCGTTGACATCGGTAAACGTCTTGCTCTCCCCTTCCAGGTAGTCATAGCGGAAACGGTAGTCGCCGCCAATGGTAAGCCACTTGCTCAGCGATTTTTCCTCGAGCCGGGTGACCTGGCTCTTCAGCTCGGCCACTTCGCTTGACTCGGTCTTGGCCGCCACGGCCTTGACCTGCTCTGCGGTCTGGGCCGACTTGACTTCGTTCGCCTTGACCTGGGCTTTCAAAGCCTCCAGTTCGCGCGACATCGCCTCGATCTTGTTCATCAAGTCAGCATCTGCCGCGCTGGCGGCCAATGGCATCAACATGCCTGCGATCAATGCGACCAGCAGTTTTTTCTGAAACCTCTTGTCCATGAATAGCTCCTAAAGATTGAAACAACAACAAAAATGATGGCTGCGTTAATGTTTTTTGCCCGGTGCAGCGTCGTCCCCCAGGTCTTCCCAACCGGTGATCATGGCCTTCACCTGCGAAGTGATCTTGTGACCGGTAGTGGCCAGATACAGGTGCGAAATCAGGAAGGCCAACATCAGGAAGGCACCCAGCGTATGGGCGGTGGCAATCCATTGCAGTTGCAGGCTACCCAGCCCCCAGGCCTGCCAGTCGGCGTAAAACAGGTAGAGCCAGCCGCTCACCCAGATCAGCGGACTGAGCAGTGTCAGCACAGCCAGGTAAGTCAGGCGTTGCAAGGGGTTGTGTTTGTTGCTCAGGCTGGGGCGGAACGGATGTGTCTCACCCTTGAAGATGCCCGAGGAGTAATATTTCGCAATGACAAAGATATTGTGGGTGGTCGGGATGTAATGGCGCCACTCACCGGAGGTGATATGCCAGAAGATGGCAAAAATCCACAGCCCCACCAGGGTCCAGGCGGCGATGGTGTGGTAACCCACCGCCTTTTCGAAGCCAAAAACGGCGTAGGTGCCATGCACTTCAAAACCGGTCAGAAGCATGAAAATGATCAGTGCCGCCTGGCACCAGTGCCAGAACCGCTCGAAGGGTTTGAATAGATAAACGCGTGCCATGATGTGTCTCCTGTTTAACGATTGCGCTTGGCCACCACGATGCGCATCAAGCCATGGCCGAGGACCCCGATCAGGGTCAGGGCAGCCAGTAACCACCCCCCCAATTCGAGCCACCGGGCGTGGTCACGGCTGCGACCCGGCATGTAGACACCGTCAATCTGTTCGAGTCGGCCGGCGCTGCTGTGACAGGCCACGCAAGCCAGCGCCTTTTCCTTGGGCGCCACCATGTGGTTGATGGCCCACATGCTTTCGGTCTCGATGAAATCGACCTGCCCCGAGAACTTGACGCCGCCTTTGGCCATGCCCGCGGTAACCGCCTTGACCCAGTCGAGGTTCTTCCAGTAGGCGGTGTCGTCATTGCCCGCCAGGTGGGTGATGACCAGCGACTTGTTGACCGGGTCGTATTGCTGCTTGCCGCGGAACAGCTTGATCGGCCAGATCATCGACTTGCCGTCGGTCGCGCTGCCTTCAAAGCCATTGATCCGAACCGGCTTGTCGCCTTTTTCGATCTTGTCGCCAATCAGGGTGTATTTGTTCGTGCCGTTGAACCAGACGTATTCAGGGGTGACGTTCTCGGCCCATTTAAAGTCGCCCTTGATCGTCATGTAGGTGTCGTAGTCGTTTTCGTCGCGCAGGGTCTGAAACTTGCCATCTTTGTCAAGCTTGCCGGCTGTGGACCAATCCCAGGTCATCTTGGTGGGCACACCGCCACGGGCAAAGGCCGGAATGTGGCAAGTCTGGCAGGCGATTTTGGCGGTGTGGTCATTGAGCTTGACTGCCTGGTGCGGTGCCTGGCCGTGGCAGGCCTGGCACGTGGCGGGGTTGCTCTTGTCACCGGCACCGCGCAGGTGCGCTGCGTCCTTGTCCCGGGCGGTGGGGGCATAGCGACTGCCCGGCACCTGGTGGCCATCGGTCTGGTGGCAGGTGGCGCAAGAAAAATTCAGTCCCTCGGCATCCATGTGCACATCGAGCGCCTTGTCCGGTGCTTCGAGCGAACTATCGAGGTCGCCGTGTTTGACACCATCACCGCCGCCGCCCTTGAAGTGGCAGGCGCCGCAGGTATTGCGAGTGGTGGGACCGACTTTCTGGGCAATTTCTTTCAGGTTGATGCCCCTGATGATCTTGCCCGAACCGGGAGGAAACTCGGTGTCCTTGGCTACCGGGTTGCCGGCAAAACCGCTCGGTTTGGAATACTTGCCCGTATGGTCATGGCAGGCCAGGCAATCGACGTTTTCCTGCGAGGCAAAGTCAAACGTGTCGTCCTTCCAGCCGTAGCCAATGTGGCAACTGTTGCAGGCCGCTTCGTTTGATTTGACCGAGGTGCAAAAATTGTTGACAACGTGTTTTTTGCCTAGCACCTGCTGGGTGTCCGGGTTGACGAATTCCCATTTCCAGTGCTGGGTTTGATGGATCTGCTTGGAAGCCTCGGTGTGGCAGCTCAAGCAGGCCTTGGTGACTTCGGGGCCAGAGGCAAAGTCCTGATCCAGGATTTTAAATTTGCTGTGATCCGCGGTGGATTTCGGCAAGTTGATGGGTGCTGTTTCAGTGGCTGCCGAAGCCAACTGAAGCAAGAAAATGGCGGTTAGAACGCCAATCAAAAAGTTAGGTATGCGCATCAAGAACTCCGTACTGGTCAAATGCTGTTTGCGGGAAGTCGTTGCAAGCCACAAACACCATAGGGTTAATACTAAGAGCCCCCCATGCCGAAGCTTCTGATCTACATCAAAACATTCGTAATAATTTATATATCAATATGTTTAGTTAATTATTTATGAATTTTTAAAATTCAGCCGCTTGGTTTCCACTGGCTCCTTCGTTGCAGATCCTGTCATGTGGCTTGAATCAAAAAAAAGCGGCCTGAAGCCGCTTTTTTGAGAGCTTATCGAGAGGCTGTCTATTTCTTCGTGGAACAGGTGTTCCAGCCAAAAATGGCATAGGGCGGACACCAGCCCATGGCCCCGGTGGCCAGTGGCACCACGCCCAGCCAACCCCAGACGCCTATGGTGTCAGTCAGAGTCAAACCAATCAGCACCAGACCGAGCACGATGCGCAAGATGCGGTCAATACCGCCTACGTTCTGTTTCATGAAAACTCCTGTTTAGTCAGTTGGGGTCAAAAAATATAAGTACCGATGTCTTCCGTAGATCAGGATACCACGGTGTAACCTTCTTTGGCAATGGCCTGGGCCAGGGCTTCGCGCGCTTGCTCGGAATCGACTTCGACCCGGTTCCGGGTGCGGTCGGCTTGTACTTCGGCGGCGCGGTCAAGCTGGCGCACGGCACGCACCACCGCCTTTTCACAATGTTCACAGGTCATGCCGGTCACGGTAAAAATTTGCTTCATTTCAAATCCCTTGAAAATACACAGACAAACAAAGCGCGTATTGTGAACCTTGTCAGCAAACTCAGGCTTAACTTCAATGACCCCACCCGAAACCCCTGCGGACACCCTGCGTGTCGACCTTGGTATTCACGGCATGACCTGCGCGTCTTGCGTAGGCCGCGCCGAACGGGCCCTGAAAAAAGTGCCTGGCGTGCAGGAGGTCAGCGTGAATCTGGCGACCGAGTCGGCCCGTGTGCTGGTCGTGCCGTCGGACCAGATCGAGGCACGGCTCAAACGCGCCGTGCGCGATGCCGGTTATGAACCGGTGGCAGCCAATGCCGCCATTGACGCACCCCCGGAGTCGAACTGGGCCGGTTTCGCCCCCGTGGCCCTGGGCCTGGCGCTGTCATTGCCCTTGCTGTTGCCGATGCTGGGTGATCTT
>JALNWC010000350.1 GCA_023231075.1 Rhodoferax sp. | reverse complement strand
AATCAGCGCCGACGGCATCGCCAGCCGCATGTTCAACATGGGCCCCAGGCTCTGGCCACCGGCAATCACCTTGGCATGGTCACCGCCAGCCGCCAGTTGTTGCAGCGCTTCTTCCAGCGAGCTGGGGCGCAGGTAGTCAAATGCAGCGGGTTTCACAAACGCGACCTACCAGACCAGGCTCTGGCTGTCCTGCTTGTCGAACAAGTGCAGGCGGTTCAGGTTCACGCGCAGGACTGCGTTTTCGCCGTCCTTGTGCTGGCCTTCCTTGCCGACGCGGAAGAACAGCTTGGTCCCCTCCACTTCCACTTCCAGAAACTGGTCGGAACCGACCGGCAGCACCGAGAGGATGCGGCCCTGCAGATAATCCCCGGCTGATTCGCCGCTGTGTGATGCCACGTCCTCGGCGCGGATGCCCAGCACCACGGCGCGCCCGGCCTGACCGCTGACCCGCTCGGCCACGTGCGGTGGCAGCGTCAGCGCTAGTTGGCCACGCCGGAACACCATCTGTCCGCCCTCCATGGCCAGGGTGCCGTCCATGAAATTGATCGGTGGATTGCCCAGGAACGAAGCCACGAACATGTTGCGCGGACGCTCATAAATGTCGTCCGGCTTGCCAATCTGCTGCACCACGCCGCTGCGCATCACCACAATGCGGTCGGCCAGCGTTAGGGCTTCGGCCTGATCGTGCGTGACGTAGACAAACGTGGTCTGCATGGCCTGATGCAATTGCTTGATCTCGGCCCGCATGGATATGCGCAACGTTGCATCCAGGTTCGACAATGGCTCGTCCATCAAAAACACCGAGGGTTGCCGCACCATGGCACGTCCCAGCGCCACGCGCTGACGCTGACCGCCTGACAACTGGTCCGGGCGCCGCTCCAGCAACGGCTCGATCTCGAGACGGCGTGCCGCGTCGCGCACACGGCGATCCACTTCATCTTTGGGGTGTTTGCGCATGCGCAAGCCGAACGCGATGTTCTCGTACACCGTCTTGTTCGGGTACAGCGCGTAGCTCTGAAACACCATGGCCACATCGCGCTTGTGCGGCGGGACGATGTTCATCACCTCGTTGTCGAAATAGAGATTTCCCTCGGTCACATCTTCCAGCCCCGCAATCATGTTCAGGGTGGTCGATTTGCCGCAACCTGAGGGGCCGAGCAATACAAGGAACTCCTTGTCGGCGATGTCGAGATTGAGATTTTCCAGTGCGACGAACCCATTGGGGTAATGTTTACCGACGCTTTCAAATTTGATCCGGGCCACGTATTTACTCCTTTAACCTTTGACTGCACCGGCGGTGAGGCCGGAGACGATATAGCGTTCAAACATGATGGCCACCACCACCGGTGGAACAATGGCCAGCACGCCAGCGGCATTGATGAACGAAAAGCTGATGTTGAAATCCGACGTGAACGACGCCACCACGATGGGCATGGTTTGCGATGCCAGGGTCTGGGTGAACATCAGCGCCAGCAAAAACTCATTCCAACTGGTGAGGAAGGTGAAAAGAACCACCGCCACCAGCGATGGCAGGGCCAGTGGCAAGTACACCAGCGTCAAGGTCTGGAAGCGTGAACAGCCATCTACCCTTGCCGCCTTGTCCAGGTCATCCGGCAGCGACTCGAAGTAACCGGTCAGGATGAAGGTACTGATCGGCACCGTGATGGCCAGGTAGGTGATGATGAGCGACAGCTTGCTGTCGAGCAAGCCGAGCTGCTGCACGAACAGGAAGAACGGCACCACCAGCGCAATATCCGGGATCACGCGGGTCGTGAGCATGAAGTAGATCGAACTGTCCCGCCCAATGAAACGGATCTTGGCCAGCGCATAGGCCGCCGGTACACTGACCAGCAGGTTCAGAATCACCACCGCCACCGCCACCACCAGGCTGTTCCACATGGACGGGAGCAGATTTTTGGCCGTGGAGGGAATAAAGCCCCCCGTTGCGGTATCGCCCTCCTTGCGATTTTCATAGGTCACCACCTTGTCCTTGG
Organism: Rhodoferax sp.; assembly: GCA_023231075.1. Classification (GTDB taxonomy): domain Bacteria; phylum Pseudomonadota; class Gammaproteobacteria; order Burkholderiales; family Burkholderiaceae_C; genus Rhodoferax. The sequence goes on along the minus strand of JALNWC010000350.1, from coordinate 1,848 downwards.
CGGTAAAGATCGTCGCAAAATTTTCAAGCGTGGGTTGATCGGGTATCCAGTGCGGTGGCACCGAGGTGATCTCGGCTTCCGACTGGAACGACGATGAGACCAGCCAAGCGATCGGCGCCAGCACATACAGGGCAAAGAGGAGCGAGGCTAAAAAGAGCAGCGCCCGTCTGCCAAAGTGGGGAATTTTCATAAGTTGCATGGGACTCGGGTTGCGATGTCCGGCTAGAGCTTGCGGCTCGTGCTTCGGATGATGAAAAAGGCCAGCGTGAAGGTGACGATCGCCATGATGTAGGCGAGTGCCGCACCAGTGCCAAATGCGAGCTTGCGAAAGGTTTCCACGTAGACCTGCCAGGCGACCACATGCGATGCATCGGCCGGCCCGCCTTCGGTCAGGATGAAAAACAGATCGAAATGCCGTATGGCCATCATCGTTTCATAAATCATGACCAGGGCAAAGCCCGGCGTCAGCGCCGGCAGGGTAATGTGAATGAAACGCTGCCACACGTTGGCGCCATCGACTTTGGCGGCGCTGTACAAGTCAGCGCGAATCGATTTGAGCGTCACCAGCAACAGAATGGTGGCCAATGGCACCTCTTTCCAGACAAAAGAGTTGGTGATGAGCAGCATGGTTTTCTCGACGTCCCCGAGCATCACCATGTATTTGTCGATCAGACCGAGCTGAAACAGGAGACCATTGAGGGCTCCGTAGCCGGAGTCATAAATCCATTTCCACATGAGCCCGTTGGCCACATAGGGAATCGCCCAGGGAATCAACAAAATGGCTGACAGGATGCGGCGGCCCCTGAATTCCTCGTTGAGCAGCAAGGCCATCAACATCGCAATGAACATGATGGCCGTTACCGACATCAGGGTAAAGCTGGTGCTGCGCCCGACCGAATCCCAAAACATCTGATCCTGGAAGATGTTGGCATAGTTGTCGAACCAGACGAAGGGCGCACGGTGCGGCCGCGTCAGCTTGAGGTCAAAAAGGCTGATCCAGAACGAATACAGGATCGGAAAAACCGCCACGGCAGTCAGGATGACCATAATGGGTGCGAGAAAAAGCATGGCACTTTTCTGGTCATACGCACTGACCGGGGTGCCGATCAACCGGCGTAGCCCCTTGTTTTTGTTGCTCATCAAATTGCCTCTTTCAGGATACACATCCGGGGGCGTCTTGAGTCACCCCCGGAACCGCCAGATGCTCAGGCCTGCTTGCGCAGGTCGTTCCATGCCTGGGCCGACTTCTTCAGCGCGTCGGCCGGCGTGATCTTGCCGATGACGGCAGACTGCCAAGCCGAGCCGTTGATTTCGTCCCACTCGCCAAACCAGCGCGCAATGACGTCTTTTTTGCGGGCGAACTGTTGCTGCTTTTCGAACATGGCCATGTCGGAGTATTTTGCGTAGGAGGCCTGAACTTCAGGGTCCTTGAACAAGCCCTTCACCGCAAAACCGGAGCCGATGTCGGTAAAGAGCATTTTCTGGAACCGGTATTGACCCTCGGCCTTGCCACCAAACCATTCGATCAACTTCGCCGCATTGGCAGCACGCCTTTTGTCGGCGGCGGCCTGCGCCGTCATGCCGTGAAAGCGCATCCATCCCACGGTCGCATGCGAACCGCCTACGCCAGCGGGCATCAGCGCCTGCTTGACATGCCCGGCAATCTGCGACTGCTTGGGATCGTTGAGGGTGCGAATGCGGTAGCGGCTCAGCAGGGCAAACGCATGGTTGCCGGAACTGAACGACTTCAGGCCATTGAGTTCACCGGTTTCAACGCAGGCGGGCGAAATGATCTTGTACTTGTTGACGGCATCGACGATCCATTGCAAGGCCTGCACAGCACCCTTT
>JALNWC010000349.1 GCA_023231075.1 Rhodoferax sp. | reverse complement strand
TGACCGCGCGTGAGAAATTTTCTGGCCGTGATTCTATGTTGAGTTCATCACCGCGCGAGGCCGACGCGCTGCGCCCATGGCGTCGTGGGGTGGCCTGGGTACTGATGGCCAGGGCCAAAGCGGCAAATTTGAGCAGGGTGGTTTGCATTTCGGAGGGGCATGACCTTGAACTTGAAGTGATTGCATCAAAAATGATAATTATTCACATGTGAGTGCAATCATCCGACAGCGCTGCGCGCTTCCCTGCCTGGGTTGGGCGCCGTCAAGACGAGTCAGGGTGTGGGTGGCTATTTCCCACCCTGACGGATGGCACCGAGCCGGGGGCCGATCAGTCGTCGAGCAGTGACAGGTCGCGCACCGCGCCTTTGTCGGCCGACATGACCAGCTTGGCGTAGGCCTTGAGCGCGGCTGACACCTTGCGCGGGCGGGGCAGGGCGGGCTTCCAGCCTTTGGCGTCCTGCTCGGCGCGGCGCTGCGCCAGTTCTTCGTCGGACACCAGCACGTTGATGCTGCGCTTCGGGATGTCGATGCGGATGCGGTCGCCATTGCGCACCAGGCCGATGGCGCCGCCGGCCGCCGCCTCGGGCGAGGCGTGGCCGATCGACAGGCCCGAGGTGCCGCCCGAGAAGCGGCCGTCGGTCAGCAGCGCGCAGGCCTTGCCCAGGCCCTTGGACTTGATGTAGCTCGTGGGGTAGAGCATTTCCTGCATGCCCGGGCCGCCCTTGGGGCCCTCGTAGCGCACGATCACCACGTCGCCGGCCTTGACCTGGTCGGCCAAAATTTGCGCCACCGCCTCGTCTTGCGACTCGGTCACGAAAGCCGAGCCCTCGAACACCAGGATCGACTCGTCCACACCCGCCGTCTTGACCACGCAGCCGTCCACCGCAATGTTGCCGCGCAGCACGGCCAGGCCGCCTTCCTGCGAGTAGGCATGGGTGCCGGAGCGGATGCAGCCCTCGGCGCGGTCCAGGTCCAGGCTCGGCCAGCGCGTGGCCTGGCTGAACGCCACCTGGCTGGGGACGCCGGCCGGACCCGCCATGTAGAAGGTCTTGACGGCGTCGGAGGGGTTGCGCGCGATGTCCCAGGCGTCGAGCGCGTCCTTCAAGCTCTTGGCATGCACCGTGGGCACGTCGGTGTGCAGCTTGCCGGCGCGGTCCAGCTCACCCAGGATGGCCATGATGCCGCCGGCGCGGTGCACGTCTTCGATGTGGTACTTGTTGGTGTTGGGCGCCACCTTGCACAGCTGCGGCACGTGGCGCGACAGGCGGTCGATGTCGGCCATGGTGAAGTTGATTTCGGCTTCCTGCGCGATGGCCAGGAGGTGCAGGATGGTGTTGGTCGAGCCGCCCATGGCGATGTCGAGCGTGATGGCGTTCTCGAAGGCCTTGAAGCCCATCGAGCGCGGCAGCACCGACGTGTCGTCCTGCTCGTAGTAGCGCTTGCACAATTCCACCGCCAGATGGCCCGCGCGTTTGAACAAAGCTTCGCGGTCGGCGTGCGTGGCCACCACGGTGCCGTTGCCGGGCAGGGACAGGCCCAGCGCTTCGGTCAGGCAGTTCATCGAGTTCGCGGTGAACATGCCCGAACAAGACCCGCAGGTCGGGCAGGCCGAGCGCTCGACCTCGGCCAGGTCGGCGTCACTCACCTGGTTATCCACCGCCATCACCATGGCGTCCACCAGGTCGAGTTTCTTGAACTCCATGACCTGGGTCTGCGGGTTGGCCAGGCGCACCTTGCCGGCCTCCATCGGGCCGCCCGAGACAAACACCACCGGGATGTTCAGGCGCATGGCGGCCATCAGCATGCCGGGGGTGATCTTGTCGCAGTTCGAGATGCACACCATGGCGTCGGCGCAATGGGCGTTGACCATGTACTCGACCGAGTCGGCAATGATGTCGCGGCTGGGCAGCGAATACAACATGCCGTCGTGACCCATGGCGATGCCGTCGTCCACGGCAATGGTGTTGAATTCCTTGGCCACGCCGCCCGCCGCTTCGATCTCGCGCGCCACCAGCTGGCCCAGGTCCTTCAGGTGCACATGGCCCGGGACAAACTGGGTGAAGGAGTTCACCACGGCGATGATGGGTTTGCTGAAGTCGTCGTCCTTCATGCCGGTGGCACGCCAGAGCGAGCGGGCACCAGCCATGTTGCGGCCGGCAGTGGAGGTTTTGGAACGGTAGACAGGCATGTTTCGTCTCTTTCGTCAGGTGCGATTTATGTTGGGGTTGGCGTGCGCGGCGGCTGATTGCAGCGCGCGCCCGGCCATTATCGTTCGACGCGATTTTTTGAACATGTTTCTATCAAGCGCCACACCGTCGGAAGTACCTTGGTTGGCTTGAATGGCCAGGATGGATTCCATCATGGAGCCATCAAACACCAGGTTCGACGCCAATGACCTGCTCATTTTTGCCAGCGTGGCCGAGTGGGGCAGTTTCAGTCGCGCCGCCTTGCGACGGGTGCTGCCCGGTTGGTGCCTGCCCAGCCACCCCGCCTGGGCGGTTTTTCCGGAGCGCAAGCTGATGCCGGTCAAACCCCGGGTCTTCATCGACATGCTGCAAACGGCGCTGGCGCGGGTGCAGGCTTGAAGCATGGCATGGACGGCGTAGGGTGGTCTGCATCAGCAGGCCTGCACGGCCTGATCCGGGTATGTTGATGGGGTGGCTCGGGGCGGCAGGCTGCCCTGCGCCGCTCGTGTCCCCCGTCATTGGCCTTGCGGCCAATGCCTCCTCCTTGACCTCGCTATGCAGGACACCCTGCCACCCCGAGCCCGCGACGCTGCGGGTATTGAATACCCGCAACAACCACGCAGTAGCGTGTGTTGGGTGTCTGATGTAGCGAAGTCAAGGAGGAGGTTCGGGCGTCAGCCCGAACCGGGGGACATGAGCGCAATCAGATACCCAATGCGCGCTGCGCCCCAAGGTGTGCTGTCATGCCTCTCGCTTCCGCGCCGGGTCTCGATGCGGCGGCGCTTTCGGCCGCGGGCTGCCGTCGCCCATTGCTTCACTGCCCGGTGCTGACGGTTTTCTTCAGGATGCTGTAGATCGCATCCTTGGTCAAGAGCTTTTCTTTTTTGAGCTGCTCGATTTCTTCGTGCGTGCTGGGTTCGATGTGGGCTTCCATGTGTCTGATTTTCTGGTCGAGTGCATTGTGCTTTTCGTAGAGCCGCACAAAATTCAGGTCGGAGATTCTGAGTTGGGTGATCTGCTCGCGGTATTCGGGAAACATCGGTACTCCTTGAAAATGACCGGGGCCAGGAAAGGGTGACGGTGGTGCACATGCGTGCCGCAACAAAATTACTTCTTGGCGGCAGCCTTTGGTTTCTTTGCCGATGTGGTGGCTTTTGCAGCCGGTTTTGCCTTTGCGGGAGCGGGGGCCGGCGCGGTGGCAGGGGCGGACTTCAGCGCGGCACGCTGACCCCGCAGGGCCTGAATTTCTGCATTGATCTTGTTCTTGCGTTCCGTGAGCTTCGCAATGCTGGCGCTGATCTTCTCCACGGCCTTGGCGGTCTTGGACAGGGGCGCTTTTTTGGGCGCTGCCTTGGCAGCTGCTTTGACTGCCTTGGCCGGCGTCTCAGTCTTCTTTGGAATTGCTTTGGTTTTTGGGGATGCTTTTTTTGCAGTTGCCATTTGTCATTCCTTTATGGTTGTGAACTGGCATGCAGTTTTTGCCAGCGATGCATTGTCTTCAAAATCGCTGCTCATGTCGACCCACGTCCTTTCCTCATGCTGTGGTCCTGATCCGCCATGCGTGTTGAAAGGCGGTTTGTCATCCTGATAGAATGAGAATCATTCTCATTTAAAAGGAAACAATCATGCCCACACTGAATCTGAAAGAAGCTGCCATTGGCCAATGGCATCGCAT
>JALNWC010000348.1 GCA_023231075.1 Rhodoferax sp. | reverse complement strand
CGGCGGCCGCGTGGTGGTGCGCCCCAGCATCGACTTCCGTGGTGACGCGGTCAAGAACACCATTGTCGGCAACACCGTGATGTTCGGCGCCACCAGCGGCGAGGCGTTCTTCAGCGGCGTGGCGGGCGAACGTTTTGCCGTGCGCCTGTCGGGCGCCAGCGCCGTGGTGGAGGGCACCGGCGACCACGGCTGTGAGTACATGACCGGCGGTACCGTGGCGGTGCTGGGTGTGACCGGACGCAACTTTGCCGCCGGCATGAGCGGCGGCATTGCCTACGTGTATGACGAAGACGGCAAATTTGCCAAACGCTGCAATACGGCCATGGTGACGCTGGAAAAAGTGTTGACCACGGACGAACAGCAGGAAGCGCTGAATGTGAGCCTCTGGCACCGGGGTTTGAGCGACGAAGAACAGCTCAAGCAAATGCTGGCCGACCACAACCGCTGGACCGGCAGCCGCCGCGCCCGTGAACTGCTCGACAACTGGGAGACTGCGCGTCTCAAGTTTGTCAAGGTGTTCCCCATCGAGTACAAGCGTGCGCTGGGTGAATTGCGTGCCAAAAAAGGGGCGCAAGCCCATGTCGATCGCGTCCAGGCGGCGACTCAAAAAGAAGTCAAAGCGGTCGCGGCCAAGTAACGCGGCACGAACCAAGGACCAAGGAAAATATCATGGGAAAAGTTACCGGTTTCATGGAATACGAGCGCATCGAAGAGGGCTACAAGCCCGTGCCCGAGCGCCTGAAAAACTACAAGGAATTCGTCATCGGCCTGGACGACCCGGCTGCGACCCGGCAAGCCGCGCGTTGCATGGACTGCGGCACGCCGTTCTGCAACAATGGTTGCCCCGTCAACAACATCATTCCGGACTTCAACGACCTGGTCTATCAGGGCAACTGGAAAGAAGCCATTGACGTGCTGCACAGCACCAACAACTTTCCCGAGTTCACCGGGCGCATCTGCCCGGCGCCTTGCGAGGCGGCCTGCACCCTGAATGTGAACGACGGCGCCGTGGGCATCAAGTCGATCGAACACGCCATCATCGACCGCGCCTGGGAGAACGGCTGGGTCAAGGCGCAGCCGGCCCCGATCAGGACCGGCAAAAAAGTCGCCGTGGTCGGCTCCGGCCCGGCGGGTATGGCGGCGGCGCAGCAACTGGCGCGCGTCGGCCATGACGTGACCCTGTTCGAGAAAAACGACCGGGTCGGGGGCTTGCTGCGTTACGGTATTCCTGATTTCAAGATGGAAAAAACGCACATCGACCGCCGGGTCGAGCAACTCAAGGCAGAAGGCGTGACGATTCGCACCAGCGTGCTGGTTGGCGAGATGCCCAAGGGTTCCAAGGTGACCAACTGGGCCAAAGAAACCATTTCCCCCGCCCGGTTGCAGGCCGACTTTGATGCCGTGCTGCTCACCGGCGGCTCCGAGCAGTCACGTGACCTGCCGGTGCCCGGGCGTGACCTGGACGGCATTTATTTTGCGATGGAATTCCTGCCGCAGCAGAACAAGGTCAACGCCGGCGACAAGCTCAAAAACCAGTTGTCTGCCTCCGGCAAACACGTCATCGTGATTGGTGGTGGCGACACCGGTTCCGACTGCGTCGGCACCAGCAACCGCCATGGCGCGGCCAGCGTGACCCAGTTCGAGGTCATGCCGCAGCCGCCGGTGGAAGAAAACCGGCCGCTGACCTGGCCCTACTGGCCCATGAAGCTGCGCACCAGTTCCAGCCACGACGAAGGCTGTGTGCGTGAATTTGCCATTTCCACCAAGGAATTCATCGGTGAAAAAGGCAAGCTGACCGGCCTGAAAACCGTGCACATCGCGCTCAAGGACGGCAAAATGGTCGAAATTCCTGGCACCGAAAAGACCTACAAGGCCGACCTCGTGTTGCTGGCCATGGGTTTTGTCGGCCCGGTCGCGACCGTGCTCGATGCCTTTGGGGTGGACAAAGACAACCGCGGCAATGCCCGTGCCAGCACCGATTTCACCGGCGGTTACGCCACCAACGTCGCCAAGGTGTTTGCTGCCGGCGACATGCGTCGCGGTCAGAGCCTGGTGGTTTGGGCCATTCGCGAAGGCCGTCAGGCGGCCCGTTCGATCGATGAATTCCTGATGGGATTCAGCGATTTGCCGCGCTGATGTCACGCTGATGTCATGTTTAGGCGTCGGTCGCGACAGAGGCTTAGGCGTAAATCCCTTATGATTGAGAGGCCGGGCGTTCCCGGCCTTTTTTGTTTATTTATGGCCACAACTTCTTCAGACGCGCTTGTCGAGTTACGTAATCTCACCTTCGGGTATGGAGAGCGGGTGATTCTGGACGACGTTTCGCTGTCGATCCCGCGCGGCAAGGTGACGGCGCTGATGGGCGCCTCGGGCGGCGGCAAGACCACCATCCTGCGACTGATGGGCGGCCAGAACCGGGCGCAGTCGGGTCAGATGCTGTTTGACGGGCAGGATGTCACGCCCATGAACCAGGCGCAAATCTACGCGGTGCGGCGTCGCATGGGCATGCTGTTCCAGTTTGGCGCGCTGTTTGCCGACCTGTCGGTGTTCGACAACGTCGCCTTCCCGCTGCGCGAGCACACCGATTTGCCGGAGGCGCTGATTCGCGACATCGTGCTCATGAAGCTCAACGCCGTGGGCCTGCGCGGCGCGTACGACCTGATGCCGAGCGACCTGTCGGGCGGCATGGCCAGGCGCATTGCGCTGGCGCGTGCCATTGCGCTCGACCCCGAGCTGGTGATGTATGACGAGCCGTTCTCCGGCCTTGACCCCATTTCCCTGGGCACGTCGGCGCGGCTGATCCGTCAACTCAATGACTCGATGGGACTGACCAGCGTCTTCGTGTCGCACGAGTTGGAGCAAACTTTTGCCATTTCTGACCATGTGATCATCCTGGCCAACGGCAAGGTCGCCATGCAGGGCACACCCGGGCAGGTGCTCCAGAGCACCGATCCGCTGGTGTACCAGTATGTGAACGCCCTGGCAGACGGCCCCGTGCGTTTTCATTACCCGGGCCCCTCGATTGACGAAGATTTTGGTGTGGAGGCCTGCGTATGAGTTGGTACAAACCTGCTGACATCGGACTGGCCACGCGCAATCAACTGGCCGGCCTGGGCTTGGGCGCGCGACTTTTTGTCCGGCTGCTGTCCACTTTTTTCGGGAGCTTCAGGCGCTTTGGCCTGATTCGTGACCAGATCCATTTTTTGGGCAACTACTCGCTCGCCATCATTGCGGTGTCGGGACTGTTTGTCGGCTTTGTTTTTGGTCTGCAGGGCTACTACACCTTGCAGCGTTACGGTTCGTCTGAAGCCCTGGGTTTGCTGGTGGCGCTGAGCCTGGTGCGCGAACTCGGGCCGGTCGTCACGGCGCTGCTGTTTGCGGGCCGGGCCGGCACCTCGCTCACCGCCGAAATCGGTTTGATGAAAGCGGGCGAGCAGATCAGTGTCATGGAAATGATGGCGGTCGACCCGGTGCAGCGCATTCTGGCGCCGCGCTTCTGGGCCGGCATCATCGTCATGCCGCTGCTGGCCGCGGTGTTCAGCGCCATGGGCATCATTGGCGGCTGGGTCGTGGGCGTGCTCATGATCGGGGTCGATGCCGGCGCGTTCTGGAGTCAGATCCAGGGCGGCGTGGATGTCTGGAAAGATGTGGGCAACGGCTTCATCAAGAGCGTCGTGTTTGGCTTTACCGTGACCTTTGTCGCGCTGCTGCAGGGCTTCGAGGCGCAAGCCACGCCCGAAGGTGTGGCCAGCGCCACCACGCGCACCGTGGTGGTGGCGTCGCTGGCGGTGCTCGGGCTGGATTTCATCATGACGGCGATGATGTTTACCATATGAAGCGAACCAGCTCTGCTCCCAACGATACGAAAACCTTGCGG
>JALNWC010000347.1 GCA_023231075.1 Rhodoferax sp. | reverse complement strand
TTTACACACCGTTTTTTTTCGTACAACTCCTTGAAGTATGGCTTTGCCATGCTGCGCATATAGGAGTCGCGATTGATCAATCCGACGACTTCCCCTTCACCGATCACTGCCACATTCTGCAAATTTGGATCAGCGTTGAAAATGTCAAAGACGTCCCTGTTGCGTGTATCAGAATCCACGAACACAGATTCGTGGCAGAGATCACCGGCAATTTTGGGGTGTCTGCGTCCACCCGGAGGATGCTCTCCAGGCTCAGCTGTTCTAGATGGATGTGCCACGATCTGTCGTTTCCTTGCGCACGAATGCGATGCTGACAAGATAGCAGGATAGCAGGAAAGTCAATCGATTGATTGATATGACCCCCCAGATCGGTCAACAGCGCCAGTCCGGAATGGGGCAGATGTCGGGCGCGACATCAAAAAGTCCGAAGGACGCGAAACGCCCTGCCCCCCAGTCTCGTCGTTTCGCACCAAAGTTACTTGGCGCCCGGCACCTTGCCTTCAACGCCCTTGACGTAGAAGTTCAGGCCACCCAGAAACTGGTCGTCGGCCACGCTGTCCTTGGCCACCTGCACCTTGCCGGTGTTGTCGGTGATGGGGCCTTTCCAGATGGCGAAGCTGCCCTCAAGCAGGCCTTTCTTGACCTCTTCCACTTTGGCCTTGGTCTCGGCGGGCACGTCTTCGGCGATTGAGACGATGTCGATGGCGCCTTCTTTCACACCCCACCAGGCGTGAGCACCCGCGCCAGCTTTCCAGCTGCCGTCCAGGGCTTCCTTGGTGGCCTGGATGTAGTACGGGCCCCAATTGATCACGGCCGATGCCAGATGGGCCTTGGGGCCGTAGGCGGTCATGTCGGAGTCCCAGCCGAAGGCGCGCTTGCCCTTGGCCTCGGCGGTTTTGAGCACTGCGGGGGAATCGGTGTTCTGGAACAGCACGTCAGCGCCGCCGTTGATCAGGCTGGTGGCGGCTTCGGTTTCTTTCGGTGGGTCGAACCAGCCGTTCACCCACACCACTTTGGTCTTGACCTTGGGGTTGCTCGACTGGGCGCCGAGCGTGAAGGCGTTGATGTTGCGGATGACTTCAGGGATCGGGATGGAGCCGACCACACCCAGCGTATTGGTTTGGGTCATCTTGCCGGCGATCACGCCCGCCATGTACGCGCCTTCATAGGTGCGGCTGTCGTAGGTGCGCATGTTCTCAAGCTGCTTGTAGCCGGTGGCGTGTTCGAACTTGACACCGGCGTTGTCTGCCGCCACCTTGAGCATGGGCTCCATGTAGCCGAAGGTGGTGCCAAAAATCAGCTTGTTGCCCTGCCCCGCCATGTCGCGCAGAACGCGCTCGGCATCGGCCGATTCAGGCACATTTTCCACGAAGGAGGTGGTGATCTTGTCGCCAAATTCCTTTTCCAGCGCCTTGCGGCCATTGTCATGGGCAAAGGTCCAGCCCCCGTCGCCGACCGGGCCGACATAGGCAAAGGCAATTTTCAGGGGCTCGGGCTTGGCCGGTTCCGCAGCCACCGGCGCGGGTGCAGGCGCAGGCTCTTCCTTCTTGCCGCAGCCCACCAGCGCAGCAGCGGCCACGGCGGTGAGAGCGGCTGCCTTGAGCAGCGAGCGTTTTTGCAGGTCGGTCATGTGATTTCCTTGTAAAGGGATGGGTCGGGTTGGCAGCGAGAAAATGAAATTATGAACCGGAACGTTCAAGCTCCGGGGTAAAACGGCTTGCCCAGGCTGGTGGGCATGTTGACGCGGATCCACTGCGGCTTGCGTGAGATCAGCGCCAGCACCAGAATGGTTGCCACATAGGGCAACATGCTCAGGAACTGCGGCGGCACATCCACCCCGATACCCTGCAGGTGAAACTGCAGCATGGTGACGCCACCGAACAGATAGGCCCCCAGCAGCACGCGGGCCGGGCGCCAGGTGGCAAAAGTCGTCAGCGCCAGCGCAATCCAGCCTTTGCCGGCCACCATGCCTTCGACCCACAAAGGCGTGTAAATCACCGAAAGGTAGGCCCCGGCCAAGCCACACAGCGCACCCCCGAGCACCACGGCCAAGAGCCGGATCAGCCGCACCGGATAGCCCAGCGCATGGGCCGACTCCGGGCTTTCACCGACGCTGCGCAGCACCAGGCCATGGCGGGTGCGGTACATAAACCAGATCAGCGCCAGCGCCAGCAGCACCGTGAGGTAAACCAGCGGGTGGTGGCGAAACAGGGCCGGGCCAAACCAGGGGATGTCTGCCAGGCCAGGAATGGCGAAGCTGGCACGCGCCGGGATTTTGGCCTGCACAAATCCCGTGCCGACAAAGGCCGAGAACCCGGCGCCAAACAGGGTGAGGGCCAGCCCGGTGGCGTACTGGTTGGTGTTGAGCCAGATCACCAGCACGCCAAAAATAGCCGCCAGCAGCGCACCCACGGCCATGCCCGCGGCAAAACCCATCAGGTCCGAGCCGGTGACCACCACGGTGGCAAAACCGGCCATGGCGGCGCACAGCATCATGCCCTCGGCACCGAGGTTGACGATGCCGACTTTTTCGTTGATCAACAGGCCCAGCGCGGCAATGGCCAGCACCGTGCCGGCGTTGAGCGTGGCCCCCAGCAGCAAGGCGTAGGATTCCATCAACGACCTCCCCTTGTTTGCCACTTCAATCGGTAATTGACCAGCGTGTCGCAGGCCAGCAGACTGAACAACAGCAGCCCCTGAAACACGCCGGTGAGCGACTTGGTGAGCCCCAGGCGCGACTGCGCCAGCTCACCGCCGATGTAGAACATGCTCATCAGAATGCTTGAGAACACCATGCCGAGCGGGTGCAGGCGGCCGACAAAAGCCACGATGATGGCGGCAAAACCGTAACCCGCCGGCACATAAGGCGTGAGCTGGCCAATGGGCCCCGCCACTTCCAGCGCCCCGGCCAGGCCCGCTGCACCACCCGACATCAGCAGCGCCGTCCACAGCGACTTGCGCGAAGAAAAGCCGGCGTAGCGCGCCGCCGCCGGTGCCAGCCCGCCCACCTGCAAAGCCAAGCCGGCGCGGGTGCGAAACAGAAACACCCACAGCCCGGCGACGCTGAGCAGCGCCAGCAGCGCGCCAATGCTCACGCGCGAGCCCTCGAACAGGCGCGGAATCCGGGTCACGGCCTCGAAGGTCTTGCTTTGCGGAAAGTTGAAGCCCATGGGGTCTTTCCAGGGCCCGCCGACCAGGTAGCTCAGCACCTGCACCGCCACATAGACCAGCATCAGGCTGACCAGAATCTCGTTGGCATGGAAGCGGTCACGCAACAGCGCCGTGAGGCCAGCCCACAGCATGCCGCCGAGCACCCCGGCCAGCAGGATCGGCAAGACGATCCAGCGCCCGGTGCCGACATCGGCCAGCAGCGCGATGCCACCGGCAAAAATCGCCCCGATGATGTACTGACCTTCGGCGCCGATGTTCCACACGTTGGAGCGAAAACACACGGCCAGGCCGAGCGCAATGATGAGCAGTGGCGTGGCCTTGACCAGCAACTCACCCAGCGCATAAGCGTTGTGAACCGGCAGCCAGAAAAACATCTCCAGGCCCTTGAGCGGGTCCTTGCCCAGCGCCGAGAACATCAGCGCCCCGATGAGCACCGTGATCAGCAGCGCCAGCAGGGGCGAGCCGTAGGTCCAGGCCCTGGAGGGCTCGGCGCGCGCATCAAGTTTGAGCATGGGGCGCTCCTGGCGGACCGGCCAGACCAGGTTCAATGGCGTCTTCGAGTTCGGCCAGATGATGCTGCACGTCTTCATCCCAAAGGCCGCTCATCCACAGGCCGATGCGCTCGATGCCGGCATCGGCCAGCGCCACCGAGGGCGACAGCCGGCCCTTGGAAATCACATGCAGGCGATCGCTCACTTCGAACAATTCCTCGAGTTCTTC
>JALNWC010000346.1 GCA_023231075.1 Rhodoferax sp. | reverse complement strand
CTGATGCTGGTGGGCTCGGACCCGCCGCTCACGGTGATGATGTACGGCCGCATGCGCGAAGGCGCCACGCCGGTGCTCAACGCGGTGAGTTTGCTGCTGATGGTGGCGTCGGCGCTGCTGGCACTGACGCTGATGCGGGGGGCGAAGCCGGAATCAAACACAAGCCCCTGAAATTGCGCACACGGCGACTTGAAGGTGGCCTGAACTTGATATTTGTTAATCCTGCGTTCAGACCCAAGGGATAGACTGCACCGCATCTATGACCTCTCTTGACCTGTTGTTTTGGATTACGGGTGGCGTCCTGCTGCAACTTGCCCTCTATGGGTGCATTGTGTTTTGGCGCCACTGGCAGGCCTACCGGGCGCTGCGCAACGTGGCAGCCGAATTTGACATTGCCGTCAATGCCGAGCCCGAGCCCGAGCTGATGCCGACTGCCAGCGCCGCCTGGGCGGGCTACCGCACTTTTCACGTCGAGCGCAAGGTCGTAGAAGATGCCTCGGCGCAGGTCTGCTCTTTTTACCTGGTGCCTGAAGACAAGAAACCCCTGCCAGCGTTTTTGCCGGGGCAGTTTCTGACCTTTATGCTTGACATTCCGTCCCCAACGGGCGGCACACACAGCGTCATCCGTTGTTACTCGCTGTCGGATGCGCCACACCCAAGCCACTATCGCATCACCGTCAAACGCACGCCAGCACCGCTTGGCAGCCCGTTCCCGCCAGGCCAGTCGTCGAACTACTTGCATGACCAGGTCGAGGTCGGCAGCCAGTTGCAGGTGCGCGCCCCCGCAGGCCATTTTTATCTCGAACCAAGCGACGCGCCGGTGGTGCTGATTGGCGGCGGCATCGGCATCACGCCCCTGCTGAGCATGCTGAACGGGTGCCTGACAGCGCAGCCCGGGCGCGAGTTGTGGCTGTTTTACGGCGTGCGTAACCGGGCCGAGCTGGTGATGGCCGCGCAGCTGCAAGCGCTGGCAGCGCAACATGCGTGCTTTCATCTTCACCTTTGCCTGAGCAACCCGCTGGCGTACGACCTCGACAGGCATCGGTCAGGACCCGTCCACACCCACCACAGCCGTGTCGATGTCGCGCTGCTGCGCCGCCTGTTACCGCTCAAGCCCTACCACTTCTACATTTGCGGCCCGACACCCCTGCTGCAAAGCCTGGTACCGACGCTGGCGGATTGGGGCGTGCCGGACGGGCGGATTCACTTTGAGGCCTTTGGCCCGGCGTCGATTCCGCGCAAGAAACCGGTATCCGCCACGCCGGACACGCCGCACGGTGACGACAACGCTGTCGAGGTGAGCTTTGCCAGGTCAGGCCGACAGGTGCCTTGGCAGCCCGGCATGGGTTCCTTGCTGGATTTTGCGGAAGGCCATGGCATTGCAGTCAGCTCCGGCTGCCGGTCGGGCGCTTGTGGAACTTGTCAGACCCGCATCCGCACCGGCGAGGTGGTCTACACCCAGGCGCCCGATTTTGATCCCGAACCGGGCAGTTGCCTGTTGTGCGTTTGCACGCCAAAAACCGCGCTCACCCTGGAGGTCTAGATGCACATTTCAAAAAGCTCCCTCTGGCGCGGCCATGTGCTGCCCTTCGCCCTGCTGCTGGGGTTGCTGGCCGCTGCCACGCTGGCCGGCGACTACCTGTTGCACAGCCTGAACCTGGTCTGGGTCGGGCGCTACCTGGGCATACCGGGCACCGTGCTGATCATCGGCTCGCTGTACTACTCGGCGCGCAAGCGCAAATGGGTGACCAAGGGCGACCCGAAGTCGCTGCTCACCCTGCATGAGTTCGGCGCCTGGCTGGGCTCGCTGATGGTGCTGCTCCATGCCGGCATCCACTTCAACGCCATCCTGCCCTGGCTGGCGACCGTGGCCATGGGGGTGAACGTGATCAGCGGTCTGGTCGGCAAGATGTTGCTGAGCCAGTCGCGCCAGCATGTGCAGGGCGAGCGCGAACGGTTTCAGCTGCGCGGCCTGTCCAAAGCCGAGGTCGATCAAGCCGTGTTTTGGGACGCCGTGGCGCTGGGGGCCATGGCGCAATGGCGCAAGGTGCACATTCCCATTTTCATCGTGTTCGCCGTGTTGGCGCTGGGCCACATGGTCAGCATCTTCTTGTTCTGGGGTTGGCTATGAGCCGCACGCTCAAGATCATCCTGGCCGTCAACCTGCTGGTGCTGGCCGTGCTGACGTTTGCCTACCCGCACCTGATGGTCGGGCCGGGCAAGTTGATTCCGGGCCACCAGCCGCTCGAGACCGATTGCTTTGCCTGCCATGCCGCCTTCACCGGAGCTGCTTCCAGCAAGTGCGTCAGCTGCCACCAGCCCGCCGACATTGGCCGCCGCACCACCCAGGGCGCGCCGGTTTTGAAACCGCTCACCTCCACCCCCTTCCACCAGGAACTCGTCAGCCAGGACTGCGTGGCCTGCCACAGCGACCACGCCGGGGTGAAGCGTTACCGACTGAAGGGCCATTTCGACCACGCGCTGCTGAAACAAGAAACCAACAACCAGTGCCAGGCCTGCCACAAGTCACCCACGGATGCGCTGCACCAGCAAATCAGCGGCAACTGCGCCCAATGCCACAGCCAGCAAAAGTGGACGCCCGCCACCTTCGAGCACAGCAAATACTTTGTGCTGGACCGCGACCACAGCACCACTTGCGTGAGCTGCCATGTGCGCAACGACTACAGCCGCTACACCTGCTACGGCTGCCACGAGCACACGCCGGCCAACATCCGGCGCGAGCACATCGAAGAGGGGATTCGGCAATTCGACAACTGCGTGGAATGCCACCGCAGCGCCGACGAGGATGACATCCGGGGTGGCGGCAAGGGAGACCGCGGCGAGCGCGAGGACGACTGAATCGTTGGCCAGCCGGGCTTAAGATTCGGTTTATCTGCTTATTTTTCGCCAACTCGGATCAAGATGGCATCAATCACCGCTGCCGATATCCTGAAATCCGAAGCATGCAGACGTGCGAACACCTCTTTGGCGCTGGGTATCAAACCACGCCTACGGGCCATGCCAATCACTGCCGCCGTCCCGGTCACCTGCAAACCGTTTTCTGTCGCAATGGCGCGACCCAGTCGCTCATCCATCAATAACAAACTTGATCCGGTATGGGCCAAGGCAAGCCGGATGCAGGCAGTCTCACCCTCATCCAGCTCTGGCAATTCTGGCAAATCAGGCGTGGGGCCACATACCGCCAAGCATCCAGCCGCAATAGCTACAGATAGGGCTTGCTCATCCGGTGAGCCGAACCCGCCCAACACTTCGGCATTGACTTCGACGGGCATCCAGACGACACCAAACAAGGGTCGCAGCCAGCACAAGCCATCCACACGTGCCAGCCCGATCAGCGGACTGGCATCGGTCAAGACAAGGCGAGCCATTGCTCCAGCGTGTCCATATCCTGGCGCGCATCCTGTGCGTCCCCAGTCACCACAGGAATACCCAAACGCGACAAGTGAGACACAAATTGCCCCAGCGACAACTCGGCAAGCCGTGCCGCTCGGGCCAGCGACAAATGACCATCCCTGAACAAGGCGGTAGCCAAGGCGGGCCTCACGCCTTTGGCATCCAACACTTTGGCCGTTTCAATCCCGACCATCAAGGCATCAGGCTTGTCGCGGTTCATCACCAGCACAACACCGCGCTTGGCCATCCTGAGGGCCTGGCTGGGGTTGTTCTTTAATCCACTCACGCTGACAGTTTCCATGCCTACCTCCGATAGGAATAACAAGTGGGAAGCATACCAAAGCTGGAAGTGCTTGTGTGAACTGTGGCTTTAGCCCGTCACCAACATCGCCGGTAAACACAAGCCATTTTTGCGGTCAAAGTGAATCTGTACACTCCAAAACCATGCCCACCAGCCACACCCTCGGCCAACAGCGTTACCCGTTCG
>JALNWC010000345.1 GCA_023231075.1 Rhodoferax sp. | reverse complement strand
GTGGGCGCCGAGATTGACTACAAGGAAGACCTGCAGGGGGCGCAGTTTGTCATCAAGAACCCCAACGCCACGACCACCTGTGGCTGCGGCTCCAGCTTCTCCTGATCAAGCCGCGCAGGCCGGTTCAGGCCGGGTAAATCGCACCCAGTACACGGGCACCTCGGGTGCCCGTGATGCTTTGCAACTGCAGCGCTTCGCGCCGGACCGTCTTGCGGGCCAGCCAGGCAAAGGCCGCGGCCTCGACTTGTTGTGCCGGCAGGCCGTGGGCATCGGACGGCTGAATCGCCACACCCGGCAGCAGGGTCTGCAGGCGTGCCATCAGGTGTGCATTGAAGGCGCCGCCGCCGCAAACGACCAGCTGTTGGCTGTCAAAGCCATAATCCTTGACACTGCTGGCGCAGGTACTTGCGGTCAGCTCGGTGAGCGTGGCCTGAACATCGACGGGTGCGGCATTGGCAAACCCCCGGAGTTGCTGGTCGAGCCAATCAGGACTGAACAAATCGCGCCCTGTGCTTTTGGGTGGCGGCAAAGCAAAGAAAGGCGCTGCCAGCATGGCCTGGAGCAGATCAGGCAGTACCTGACCACCCGCCGCCCAGGCGCCGCCGACATCAAAGGCATGCCCCCGATGGCGCTGGCACCAGGCATCCATCATGGCATTGCCAGGGCCGCAATCAAAACCGAGCACTTCGTCCGTTGGTTCAGGGCCCAGCACCGTCAGGTTCGCCATGCCACCCATATTGAGCACCGCCATGGCCTGGCCCGGGGTGCCAAACGCCGCCTGATGAAAGGCGGGCACCAGAGGCGCACCCTGGCCGCCCGCGGCGACATCGCGACTTCTGAAGTCAGCCACCACGTCAATGCCGCTCAGTTCAGCCAACAGGGCCGGATTGGCCAGTTGTAGCGTGTAGCCAGTGGCGTCGTGTCGTTGTGGCTGATGCCGCACAGTCTGTCCATGAGCGCCAATGGCTTGGATGTGTTCAGGCGCCATGGCCGAAGCGGTCAGCAGTTGATTGACCACGTCGGCATAGACGCGCATCAGCGCGTTGGCGGCCAACGCAGCCCGATGCAATTCATTGTTTCCTGGCTGGTTGAGTGCCAGCAACTCCGCTTTCAGGGCGGGCTCCAGTGGGGCGCTGGCATGGGCGCGCACCGTGAGCGGGGTGGTACTGAAGTCGGCCAGAACGCCGTCCACCCCGTCCAGCGAGGTGCCCGACATCAGGCCAATGAATAACTCCGTCACACGCTGCAGTAGCCAGGCGGCCTATTGCGCGCTGGTGACTTCCATGCTGGCAGCGGCGGCCAGGGCCACTCTGGCTTGTTGCGCCAGTTTGTCGAAGACAGGTTTGACTGCTGCGGTGACCGGCACGGTGTCACTCTTCTGGGCCACTTTCATGGGATCCTGCTGGACACCATTGTTGCGCACCTCAAAGTGCAGGTGGGGGCCGGTCGCCCAGCCTGTCGAGCCGACCAGGCCAATGGTTTGACCCTGGCTGACCCTGTCGCCACGCTTGACCAACAGCTTGCTCAGATGGGCATACACCGTTTCGGTGTTACCACGATGCTTGATGAATACGACGTTGCCATAACCGTTTTGAACGCCTGAAAAGGTCACAAGCCCGTCGCCCACCGTGCGCGCCGGTGTGCCGGTGCTGGCGGCAAAGTCAGTGCCCAGGTGGGCACGCATTTGTTTCAGGACCGGATGAAAGCGCATGGCAAAGCCGCTGCTGATGCGCGAGAAGGCGACCGGTGAGCTCAAAAACGCGCGGCGCAGGCTTTGGCCATCGAGCGTGTAATAGCCGCCTTTGCTGCTCGGGTTTCCGGCTTGCGGGCTGTCAGCCGCTTGTCTGGCAACGGGCTCATCGAACCACATGGCCTGATAGGACTTGCCGGCGTTGACGAATTCGGCACTCAGCACGCGACCGGTGCGCAGGGGCTCGCCGTCGCCTTCCAGGGTTTCATAGACCACCGAAAAGCGGTCGCCCTTGCGCAATTCGCGCCGAAAGTCAATGTCGCCCGAGAAAATCTCGGCCAGTTGCACGGCAACGGTATCGGGAATCTTGGCTTCATCGGTGGCTGCGAACAAGGAGCTCTGAATGGTGCCGCTCGCCAGTTGGCTGCTGGCGCGCAAGGCGGCAGTTTCCAGGCGCGTGGTAAAGCCGTCGCCCTTGCGCTCAATGACCAGGCGCTTGAATTGGCCTTCGTCGTCGGTGCTCCAACGGGCGGTGAGTTTGTTCAGGCGCTGGTCGTTGAGGGCTTCTGCGGTCACCTGACGACCGCTGCGTCCCAACAAGATCTGCCGTGCGTTGTCGTCACTGCGCAGGTAAGCTGCGGCCGGTGCGTCGTCAATGCCGAGGCGCTTGAGCAGGGTATCCGCGGTGTCGCTGGCGCGTGTGCTGTCGGTGCGGTAGAGCACATACACCGGGGCCGCCTCGCGGCTATAGTCGAATACGGCCAAAGGCTGCACGGTTTCCAGTATGTCCCGAACCGGCAGATCTGCCGCATCGGGGCCCAGTGAGGCGACGGCAAAAGCGCCGCCGCCGGCGCTCAGCAGCAAGGCTGCCACTGCGGCCGTGAGGCGTTTGGGGTGCTGCTGCAGCCAATGGGTGGCAGTGCGAGAAACAACCTGGCCGATCGCAATAATTTGCTTGATCAAAAGTGAATCCTGGATAAGGCTTGTCTGAACGACACAACAGGCGAGAAAAAACAGGCGATCGCGCCCACGTAAAATCAGTCTGAAAAACAGCTGCGGAGTATAAGCCCTGCCCGATCCGCTGCATCCGGAAAAATCCTCATGACAAACGCCAAAACACCGCCATTTACTGTATCCGAACGTGTCAAGGAGGCCTTGGCAGTCACGCTGCGCGGCTGTGAAGAACTGATTCCGCAGGAGGATTGGCTGAAGAAGCTGGCGCGCTCGGAGGCCTCGGGCAAGCCGCTGCGCATCAAGCTCGGGCTCGACCCCACAGCCCCTGACATTCACATCGGCCACACCGTGGTGCTCAACAAGCTGCGCCAACTGCAGGATCTGGGCCATACCGTCATCTTCCTGATTGGTGACTTCACCACGCTGATCGGGGATCCGTCAGGGCGCAACACCACGCGCCCACCGCTGACCCGTGAGCAAATCGAGGTCAATGCCCAAACCTATTACCGTCAGGCGTCGCTGGTGCTGGACCCGTCCAGAACCGAGATTCGTTACAACAGCGAGTGGGGCGACACATTGGGTTCGCGCGGCATGATCGAACTGGCAGCGCGCTATACCGTGGCGCGCATGATGGAGCGCAACGACTTTCACGACCGTTTCCATGCCGGCACACCGATCAGCGTGCACGAGTTCCTGTACCCGCTGATGCAGGGCTACGACAGTGTGGCTTTGAGGAGCGACCTGGAGTTGGGGGGGACCGATCAAAAGTTCAATTTGTTGATGGGGCGCCACCTGCAAGCCGAATACGGCCAGGAGCCGCAATGCATTTTGACCATGCCCTTGCTCGAAGGCCTGGACGGCATCGAGAAAATGTCCAAAAGCAAGGGCAACTACATTGGCATTTCCGAGGAGGCCAACACCATGTTTGCCAAAGTGCTCAGCATTTCTGATGTGTTGATGTGGCGCTGGTACACGCTGCTGAGCTTCAAGTCGGAGGCCGAAATTGCCGCCTTGAAGGCCGAGGTGCTGGCGGGACGCAACCCCAAAGAAGCAAAAGTGGCGCTGGCCAAGGAAATCACCACGCGTTTCCACTCCAGCGCGGCGGCCGATGCGGCCGAGCAGGATTTCATCAATCGCAGCAAGGGGGGCGTTCCCGATGAGATTGCCGAGCTGGCGCTGCCCCTGGCGCAGGACGGTGCGCCGGTTGGCATTGCGGCGCTGCTGAAAATGGCCGGGCTGGCGGCGTCCAGCGGCGAAGGCAATCGCCTGATCGACGGGGGCGGCGTTCGCCTGG
>JALNWC010000344.1 GCA_023231075.1 Rhodoferax sp. | reverse complement strand
TGGCGTGGAGCGCATGAGCAAGCAAGATGGTGTCAGCATCCATCAGTTTGTCAGCATTGCTGTGGCTGAAAAGCTGGCCATGATGCAGGCACAAGAGTTCTTTTTGGAACGCAGGGCGCGCGCCGATATGAGCGCTTTTGATCAATTGATGCAGCGCAACGGGGGTGAACCTGCGCGCGCAGGTGACGAACCGTAGCAATGGGTGTTTGGCTGAAATCAAGCGTGCTGCTTTCATGCCAAAGCTGATGCTGATGGGGGTGCCAGGCATGCCACCCAGGCTTGTCCGAGCGCGATGCTGCCATCACCCGGTGCGCTACGTTGGGGCGCCAGCAACGTGATGCCCTGGCCTTGCAGATTTTGCCGCAACTGCGACGTGAGCAGCGCGTTGAGAAAGCAGCCGCCACCCCAGGCCAGGGTGGTCAAACCGGTGGTGTTGGCGGCTTGCAGCACCCAGTCAGTCAAGGCCGCTGCCAGGGTGGCATGGAAAACGGCGGCGGCGTGTCCGACATCTCTGGCATCGATCAGCGCGTCCAGCACGGGCAGCAGGTCGAGTTGGCTGATAGCCGCGCTGGCGCTGATCAAATAGCCGTTCGGCATCGGGTCGGCCCAACCGTGGGCCTGGATGTGTTGCGTGGCCGCCTGCTCCAGCAACATGGCGGCCTGGGCTTCATAAGCCAGGGTGTGGCTCAGGCCAAGCAGGCTGGCGGCGGCATCGAACACCCGCCCCATGCTGGACGTGCGCGGGCTGTTGAATTGGCGCGCCAGCATGGTGGCCACGGTGCTGGCGGCGGGGTCTTGACATCGTTGAACAATCTCGGCGTTGCGGCCCAGCGCGTGCAGCACGGCGGCGGCCATGCGCCAGGGCTCGCGTGCCGCCCGGTCAGCGCCCGGCATCGGCAAAGGGCGCAGGTGGCCCAGGCGCGCAAAGTGCGCGCCATCCACACGCAACAGCTCACCGCCCCAGGCCGTGCCATCGCTGCCCAAACCGACACCATCGAGCGCCAGCCCCAGCAGCGGGCCTTGCCAGCCGTGTTCGGCGCACACGGCGGCGATGTGGGCATGGTGGTGTTGCACGGCCAGCGTGGGCAGGCCGTGGCGCTGCGCGTAGGCCACGGCAGCACGCGTGCTGTAGTCGTCGGGGTGCAGGTCGTGCGCGACAAGTTTTGGCTTGACGTC
Source organism: Rhodoferax sp. (assembly GCA_023231075.1). Taxonomy (GTDB): domain Bacteria; phylum Pseudomonadota; class Gammaproteobacteria; order Burkholderiales; family Burkholderiaceae_C; genus Rhodoferax. The sequence goes on along the minus strand of JALNWC010000344.1, from coordinate 2,764 downwards.
GAGCAAATCGCACAGGCGCTGCACGGTTTCATCCTGGAACTGACAGCTGGCGGCGTTGTCCAGGCTGCCGATGTGGGGCGACAAAAAGGCATCATGGCCGCGCGTGACGCAGACCGTGTTTTTCATGTGGCTGCCAAATGCCAGCACCGACGCCCCGGCCTGCCGCAGGGCCATGGCTGCCGGTGCGACACCGCGACTGCGGCGGATGAATTGGGTAGCGCCCGCAGCCACCTGCAGCACGCTGTCGTCGCAGCGCGCCACGATGTCACGGTCGTGGTCCAGCAACGCGTCGGCAATGCCCGCCAGCCGGGTGTGCGCCTCGGCCGCGTCGCGCACAATGGGCTCGCCGCCCGGGTTGGCGCTGGTCATCACCAGCACCAGGGCTTGCGGCTGGTCGAGCCAGGCCGTGCCAGCGGGCCGACCGGCGGCTTCATGGAACAACAAAAAATGGATCGGTGTGGCGGGCAGCATCACGCCCAGCCGTTGCAGACCGGGCGCGACGCCGGGCAGAGCGGCATCGCAGCCAGCTTGGGTGCGCAGCAGCACGATGGGCCGCTCGCGGCTTGCCAGCAAGGTGCCTTCGGTTTCCGAGACCTGCGCATAAGGCGCCACGCTGGCCACGTTGGCCAGCATCACGGCAAAGGGTTTGGCTTCGCGGTTTTTCCTGAAACGCAGCCGCGCCACGGCGTCAGCCTTGCGCGCGTCGCAGGCCAGGTGGAAGCCGCCCAGGCCCTTGATGGCGACGATGCCGCCGCTTTGCAGCAGGCGCAAAGTTTGCGTGATCGGGTCGCCCGTGAGGGTTTGGCCTTGCGCATCCGACAAGTTCAAACGCGGGCCGCATTGCGGGCAACAGGTGGTCTCGGCATGAAAGCGCCGGTCGGCGGGTGCGGTGTATTCTGAACTGCAGGCCGGGCACAGCGGGAACGCCGCCATGCTGGTCTGCGGCCGGTCGTAGGGCAGGGCGCGAGTCACGGTAAAGCGCGGGCCGCAATGGGTGCAGGTGATAAAGGCGTGGCGGTGGCGCCGACTCGACGGGTCAAACAACTCGGCAAGGCATTCGTCGCACACCGCCACGTCGGGGCCAATCGCGGTGGCGGCCTGGCCCGACTGGCTGGCGATGATGCTGAAGGCCGCGAAGGGCTCGGCCGCCAGGTCCTGCGCCTGCACGCTGTCAACCCGTGCCAGCGGCGGCGCATCGGTGCGCAGGCGCACCAGCATTTCGGACAAGGCGGACTGGCCGCCCTGGGCCAGAATTTCGACGCCCTGGGCATCGTTGCGCACCCAGCCGGTCAGGCCGAGCTGCTGTGCCAGGCGCCAGACAAAAGGCCTGAAACCGACGCCTTGAACGATGCCGGTGACGCGGATGTGCTGAGTCAGCAAAGTCAATGCCGTCAATCCGCCCGGGCCTGCAATTGGGCTTCGAGCTGGGCGATGCGGGCCTGCAGGTCCGCCACAGTTTGCTGTCTGGCCGCCCGGGCCTGGGCGATGCCCTCATTCAGGAACGCCAGCCATTCATCCATGCCCGCGCCACGGGTGGCCGAGAGCTGGATCACCTTGATCCCCGGATTGACCCGGCGCGCATAAGCTATTGCCGCGTCCACGTCGTAACTCAAATAGGGCAGCAGGTCGATCTTGTTGAGCAACATCAGGCTGGCGGCGCGAAACATGTCGGGGTATTTGATGGGTTTGTCTTCGCCCTCGGTCACCGACAAGATCACCACCTTGTGCGCCTCGCCCAGGTCGAACGCCGCCGGGCACACCAGGTTGCCCACGTTTTCGATCATCAGCAAGGACTTTTCGGCCAGTTGGAGCTGCGCCATGGCGTGGCCGACCATGTGCGCGTCCAGGTGACAACCCTTGCCGGTGTTGATCTGAACCGCCTGGGCGCCGGTGGCGCGAATGCGGTCCGCGTCCTGGCTGGTTTGCTGGTCGCCCTCGATCACGGCAACGGTCTGCTGATGCAACCGTTCGATGGTTTTGCACAGCAGCGTGGTTTTGCCCGAACCCGGGCTGGACACCAGGTTCAGCGCAAAGATGCCGTGCCCGGAAAGCAGCTGGCGGTTGGCCCGCGCATAAGCCTTGTTTTTGGCCAGGATGTCCTGCTCGATCTGCACCCTGCGGCTGGGCGCGATGCCTGGCGCGTGCGAATGCTGCGCCGCTGGTTCGTGTGCGTGGTCGTGGGGATGTTCGTGGACGTGGTCGTGCGTATGGCGGCTGCCGTCGGCATGCACAGGTTCATGGACTTGATCAGTGTGCGCTGCCGCGCCGTCGATCCTGACCTCCGCTTCACCGCAACCACAAATCACACACATCGCCTGTCTCCTGATTGAAGTCCGGTGGGACCCCGTTGGTGCTCAGCTTACCTCAAGTTCCTTCACGCGCATGTCAGTGCCGGCCGTCACACGCAGCGGGTAGCTGCCGCACTGCGGGCATGCGCCAAAGACCTCGGTCATGGGCACGGTCCGGGCGCAGGCCTGGCACCAGCCCTGGCCGGGCAGGGGGATGATCTCCAGCCTGGCGCCGTCGGCCACCGTGTTGCGCGTCACCGCATCAAAACAAAAGGCCAGGGCGTCGGGTTCCACGCCCGAGAGCTGGCCAATTTCAAGCCAGACGGCGCTGACCTTGTTGAACCCGTCCCGGCGTGCCGCGTCCTCGATGAGTTGCAACACGCCCTCGGCCAGCGACATTTCGTGCATGGCGCAGTCCGGGGGCGGCCAATGCGCAGATTACAGGTTGTCGGTGAAGCTGCGCAGCTTGTCCGAGC
>JALNWC010000343.1 GCA_023231075.1 Rhodoferax sp. | reverse complement strand
TCAGCACCGTGCTCAAAGCTGCCGTGCTGGACAACGGCAGAAAAAGCCTCCAGTTGCGCGCGATCAAACATTGGGTTCCTCTGGGTCTTTTGCCAAGACTCCGGTTGTTAATTTATCTCTGCAAGCTCGGGGCTTTCATGACCAGAGCTGCTTCGGTTATCCAAACTCGGGCGCTGTCATTTGCACAAATGACCACGAGGTATCGCTTGATTATGAGTGCTATTTGATCCATCAAGTCCTGCTCGTCCTTGCCTGTAGCCCTTTATATAGCTGATGTGAGTAAACAGGTTATGGCCCCCGTCTGATCTTGGCAAGTAGCTATTAAAGACATAGCACATCAAGGCTTTATCCGGCTGTCATAAATCTTTCATGTTGACGAAGTCAACTACCTGGGTTGCACATCGTGTTCAAGCCCATGTGCCCCGGCTCCCAACTTGACTGACTGCTCTAGACATCTGTATGACAAGCAACATCCTAACAAGCGACCACCCCACGCGACCGGCATGGCTGGCGGTGCTGGCGCGCGCCACCCTGACTCAACTCGAAGACATGCTGCCTGCAGCGGGCGAACTGCCCGAGCTCAAGCCCGTGCGCGCGCCGGAAATCGGCATGGTGATGCTGCGTGGCCGCGTCGGCGGCACCGGCAACCCCTTCAACCTGGGCGAGGCCAGCGTGGTGCGCTGCGCCGTGCGGCTGGGCGATGGCCCACTGGGCGTGTCTTATGCGCTGGGCCGCGACAAACGGCGGGCCGAACTGGCGGCGCTGTTTGACGCCCTGCTGCAAGACCCGCAGCACCACGACAACCTGCAGCGCGACCTCATTGCGCCCTTGGCCCTGGCGCAGGCCCAGGCCAGGGCACAAAAGCAGCGCGACGTGGCTGGCTCCAAAGTCGAGTTTTTCACCTTCGTGCGAGGTGAGGCATGAACGGCGCGCAGACCCTGGCACCCGGTTTGACGGACGGCGTGCATGACAGCCAGCAGGCCTTTCGCGCGGTGCTGGACGCGCTGGCCCGGCCGGGACAAGTCCGCCGCATCGGCCCCGCTCTGCCCGATGTGGCGCTGGGCGGCGCCATGGCCCGGCTGCTGCTCAGCCTGAGCGATGACGAAACGCCCGTGTGGTGGCAGCGCGCCGATGCGGGCCTGCCGCACTGGCTGCGCTTTCATACCGGCGCGACGGTCGCCGAGCGGCCGGAGGCGGCCAGTTTTGCGGTGTTCACTGACCTCGGCCAAGGCCTCGCCCTGAGCGACTTTGCGGCGGGCACGACGGCGGCTCCCGAGTTTTCCACCACCCTACTGATCGAACTGCCCGGCCTGGCCGATGGCCCGGTGCTGGCCTGGCATGGCCCCGGCATCCAGACCGTGCAGCACGTCGGCCTGCAAGGCTTGCCCGCTGACTTCTGGACCCGGTGGCAAGCCAACCACGCGGCCTTTCCGCAGGGTGTGGACATCATCTTTACCTGCGGCGACCGGGCGCTGGGTTTGCCCCGCACGACACGCGTGCGTCGACTGGAAGGAGTCTGACATGTATGTGGCCGTCAAAGGCGGCGCCGCCGCGATCGAGAGCTCCTGGCGCCTGCTGGAAACCCAGCGCCGGGGCGACACCGCCCTTGCCGAGTTGTCGGTGGCGCAAATCCGCGCCCAGCTCACGCTGGCGGTGGACCGGGTCATGAGCGAGGGTTCGCTGTATGACCCCGAACTGGCGGCGCTGGCCATCAAACAGGCCAGCGGCGACCTGATGGAAGCGATCTTCCTGCTGCGCGCCTACCGCACCACCTTGCCGCGCCTGGGTTACAGCGAGCCGCTGGACACCGCGCGCATCGCACTGGTGCGGCGCATCTCGGCCACGTTCAAGGAGGTGCCGGGCGGCCAGCTGCTCGGGCCGACTTACGACTACACCCAGCGCCTGCTTGACTTTGCGCTACTGGCCGAAGGCGACAGCACAGGCACCCCGCCTGCGGCCATAGGTACGCCACCGGCCAGTCTGGATGCGAAGCTCACAGCCCGCCTCGAAAAAACTGTGGCCCCTGGGACGCCCTCCGCCACCGTGCCCCGCATCAACGAGCTGCTGGCGCGTGAAGGCCTGCTGGAAACGCCGCAGCCCTTTGATGCGGCGGCGCCGGGCGACCTGACCCGTGACCCCTTGATGTTCCCCGCCGACCGCGCCCTGCGCCTGCAGGCGCTGGCACGCGGTGACGAAGGCTGGCTGCTGGCCATGGGCTACTCGACCCAGCGCGGCTACGCCAACTCGCACCCGTTTGCGGGCGAAATCCGGCGCGGCTTTGTCAGCGTGGAACTGGTGCCCGACGAGCTGGGCTTTGCCATCGACATCGGCGACCTGGAAGTCACCGAGTGCCAGATGATCAACCAGTTCAGCGGCAGCCGCGAGGTACCGCCGCAGTTCACCCAGGGCTATGGCCTGGCCTTTGGCGGGGCCGAGCGCAAGACCATGGCCATGGCGCTGGTGGACCGCGCCTTGCGCGCCGGCGAACTGGGCGAGCCGCGCGTGGCCCCGGCGCAGGACGAAGAATTTGTGTTGTCGCACGCCGACAACGTCGAAGCCTCGGGGTTTGTGCAGCACCTGAAGCTGCCGCACTACGTGGACTTTCAGGCCGAGCTGGCGCTGGTGCGCAAGTTGCGCGTGGCGCACGCCGAGGCCGCACGTGACAAACCTGTCACACCCGTTCACCCTGAGCCCGTCGAAGCGCCTGCCCTGAGCCTGCCGAAGGGGCTTCGACCAGCTCAGCCTGAACGGAAAGATGTCCCGACTTTTGGACATGGCAAAAACCCCACCCAGCAAGAGGTCGCATGATGGATCCACATTACAACTTTGCCTTTCTGGACGAACGCACCAAGAAGCACATCCGCCGCGCCCTGCTCAAGGCCGTGGCGGTGCCGGGTTATCAGGTGCCGTTCGGCTCGCGCGAAATGCCTTTTGCCTATGGCTGGGGCACCGGCGGTGTGCAGATCACGGCCAGCATCATCGGCTTGAACGACGTGCTGAAAGTCATCGACCAGGGCGCGGACGACACCACCAACGCGGTCAACATCCGGCGTTTCTTTGCCCGCACCACCGGCGTGGCCACCACTGAAAAAACGCGCGAGGCCACGCTGATCCAGACGCGCCACCGCATCCCGGAGGTGCCGCTCACCGAGTCGCAAACGCTGGTGTACCAGGTGCCCATGCCCGAGCCGCTGTCCAAGCTGGAGCCCAGTCGGCGCGAAACCATCACCATGCATGCGCTCAGCGAATACGGGCTGATGCATGTGCGCCTGTATGAAGACATCGCCCAACTGGGCGCCATTTCGCACGCCTATGACTATCCGGTGATGGTGAACGAGCGCTACCTGATGTCGCCCTCGCCCATCCCGAAGTTTGACAACCCCAAGATGCACATGAACCCGGCGCTGCAACTCTTTGGCGCCGGGCGCGAAAAGCGGCTCTACGCCATCCCGCCCTACACGCCGGTGCGCAGCCTGGACTTTGAAGACCACCCGTTTGAGGTGCAGCACTGGGACCATGCCTGCGCCCTGTGCGGCGCCAGCGAAAGTTATCTGGATGAAATGATCGTGGACGACGCCGGCAGCCGCCTGTTTGTCTGCTCCGACAGCGACTACTGCGCGCAGCGGCGCGACGCCGGACAGGTCGGCACGCAGCAAGCGGTCACGCTGCATGACGCCTTGGCCCCATCGCCAGCGGCGTTCACGCCCAGCGAACGGGAGGCGGCATGAGCGCCGCGCCGGGCCGCCCCCAAGCCAGCTCGCACCGCAGTGCGCAGCACGAAGGTATTCCTGTGCTCGCCGCGCCGGGCCGCCCCCAGGCCAGCTCGCACCGCAGTGCGCAGCACGAAGGCACGCCAGTGAGCCCGCCGGTGTTGCTGTCGGCGCGCCAGGCGGGCAAGGCTTTTGTGCACCAGGGCCAGCCGCGCTGGGCCTGCCGCGACGTTAGTTTTGAC
>JALNWC010000342.1 GCA_023231075.1 Rhodoferax sp. | reverse complement strand
TGCGGGTCAGGCCCGCAATGACAACATCCCCGTTATCGCTCCAATGAATAACTGAACAAAAAACCGGCTGGGGTAACAATTGGCACACCCCGCCATGGGTGCAAAACCAGCAAATCTGCATCACTGCTTACCAACACATCAGCAGCACACGCTAGCACCAGCGCCAGAAAGGGATTGTCCTTGGAGTCTCGGCAGGCGGGGAAGACGCTGGCCTCATCGGTTGCAGACACCGGTACCAGCACAGCAAACTTGCGCACCAGTTCCACAAACTCGCGCCGCACATCCGGCGGTTGGTATAAATCAAACTTGGGTCGCAACAACACATGCTCCAGCTCTGCAAATGTGGTGATCGACACACACACTTCACCTTGCGATATCGCCTGAACAAACGCCTGGTGCGGCGTTGAACCCACACGCAGCGCCGCACTCACCAGCGTACTTGTAGCCAACACGACCCGGTGAAAACTGCTCACCGTAAGGCCTTCACCATTTCCACAACCTGTTCATCCGTCAGGCTGGCGGCGCCGGGCAAGGCGCTGGCCAGGGCCTTTTGGCTCCATGCCTCCAGGGCCTCAACCGCGGCGCGGCGCTTGCGCCGGGCATCTTGCAGGTCTTGCATATCGCGGGGCGAAATAATGAACGCCGCTGCGCGGCCATGCCGGGTGATCGTGACCGGCTCGCGCTGCACGGTGTCGAGCAATTGCCCAAAACGGTTTTGGGCCTCCATAGAACTCACTGTAATCATCGCAGAACTCCTTAAACTAGCCAACCTGTACAGTATAGACAGTTCAATTCTTACCGTCAAATCAAGCCCTAAGTCCCGAACTTCATGGATTGCTTCACTGCGTTCGCAATGACGGCCACTTTCACAATGACAGCCTGTTCATGGCAAGGAGCACCAGTGAAGCGGCAATCCGGGTAATACGGCGGTGCCGTCACCACGCGCACCTGGTGCCCGCGTGCGGCCAGCCAGGCCGCCATCTCACCTGTGTATTTGCCGATGCCGTATAGGAGAATCTTCACAAAGCCTCATGACCCGATATTGCCGCAAGCAGCCTGAGCTTGAGGTCTTCATCGTCCATCTCGTCAGCAAGATGGGCTGCAATTAAATCGTGCAGAAGTTCTTTGGAAATACTACCTGCTGCTACGTGGTAGCTGATGTTTTCCATCTCACGTATAAAACTGGCGGAACAGTACAAATAGCCATTAAAAAGCAGCATCTGTGCGGCCAATGTAATGGCGATACGTTTGTTGCCATCCTGAAAACAATGAAATTTGCAGGCGCTGAAAAACAAATGCGTCAGCTTATCTTCAAACTCTGGGTAGTAGTCATCGTTCTGGATGTGTGCCAGAACCCCTTCCAGCAAACCCAAGTCCAGATGCCCCAATGCACCGCCACCACTGATTTCAACGGTTTTTCGATGCACGTCGATCGCCTGGTCCAGGCTAAGGTAGGTTGTAGCCATTAGCTGCGATCTTTCAGGCGCTTCATCACGTCTTTGGCTTCCTCAAGCCGCACCGCAAACTCTTTACTCTTTTCCCCAATAAAGCGCTCAAAGTCTTCCCTTTGCACTGGCGCCACATATTCTTTAAGCTGTATGTGCAAGGCATCCCGAAAAGCCAAATCCCGGCTTGCCATCTTCATACGTGCCTTTTCAACCAAGGGCTTCCAATGCGCCAGGCGCTCAAACCCCTTGAAAAGTGCGTCCACCTCCAAGGGACGCAGTTTGCGGCCCATACGGGCAACTTCCTGATTCAACACGTCTGCAAAACCACATTCATACGCTGCTATCAAGTCCAGCACTTCTGCATAAAACGTGGTGCGCACGTTATCTGTTTTTTCAAGCTTTAACAGCTTGCGATATTCGCGAGCCTTTTCCTTGAAGATGCTCACATAAACTTTGTCGGTATACACCGCGTACTTGAAGTGCCCCATCTCTACACCATCACGCAAGGCATCGGTAAACTGTTTGCGGTAGCCACCTTCCGCAAACGCCGCCTGCAGGTAGTCCTCATCACGCTGATTGACAAATTTGGTGCCGCCACCGGAGCGACTGTTGATCGTGTCGATCACCACGTCCAAAATCACCTGTCGCAACAGTTTGGCTCGTTCACTCTCGGACACCAACATGGCCAGATTCAGAAAAGCCCTGAAATCAAACACCCCCAACACGGTTGTTTTGGTCACGAAATCCATTTCGCGACCAGAGCTCATCGACGGCAAAGAAGCCTTCAATGCCTTCAGGCGCACGCCGCGCAACACCTCATAACCGTTGTGCAGCAGCTCATCCCCGTGGCGCTCAATGTAGTTGTCGATGGTTCGGGTGGTTACCTCAAAAAAAGCTGCAACCTGCTCCTTGAGCAAAACACTTTTGCCCTCAAAAGGAATCCCTTGAATGGAGGCCGCCCGCTCAATCTCCGCCAGCGCATACGGGTTATTCAGCACGTTTTGGCGGTCAACCGCAGAAGTGGTCAAGTTTCTAGACATTGTGTTTTCCATTCAAAACAACGGGCAGCGCCACATCTCCGCGGCTGAACCGGTCCAAACTGTCGTTGATGATGCCCGCCAGCACCCGGTTCCCCGCAGCCGTCGGGTGAATGCCGTCCTTGTACCAGCCCACACTCCAGCGCTTGTCTTGCCCCACATGCGCCACCTGCGTCGCACCGGCGGCTTTCAAAATTGCCTCGCCCGCTGCAAAGTGACTGGCCGCCAGCGCGCCGTCTGCCGCCTCGGTTTTGTCGGGATACAACACAAACGTGGCTTTGCCCCCGTGCAGGACCATAAACGCCTGCAACTCTGCCGCCACATCGCCATCGGGCACCTTCAGCGCGGCGGGCACATTGCCACACGGCTCAAAAGCGTGCACGTATTTATTGAACAAATACCACAGCGCCACCGTGGGGCGGCTACGCGGGTGCGTCAGCTCGCAGGCCCAGCTTGAGGCCGTGTTGCCAAAATCACCCGTGTTCAACACAAACACAATCGATTTCACGCCAGCGGGCACTTGCGGGTTCAGGCGCATGTAGGCCAGCGCATTACGCAGCGCCCAGCTGCCCGCCGAAACCGGCCAAACTGCCCCCCCCCCGCGCACTTGTAACGCGGCCTGCAGGGCCGGCCCCAGGCGCTCTGGCTGGCGGAAAGCGTTGCCGCCATACACCACGCTGTCACCCAGCAGCAGCACATCGCGCGCGGCATCGGGCTTGAAGGCGGGTGCGCCCATGTGCAGCGCATTGAACTGCCAGTCGTTCTTGTTGAGAAAACTGCCCTGCTGACTGGCTGCCGGAATGTAGCCAATTTGCGCATTGGCCGCATACAGCGGAAAGCCGACCAGCCCAAAGGCCCGCACGGCGCCCTCGGCCACCATCAAGGCCGCCACAAGCATGAACAGCAAGTTGCGCGGCGTGCGAAAGAATTTAAAAATTTTCATAGTCAAATTGGCCCCCTAGCCCAACTCACCGTCGTAGTCGCTCAGGTTTCGCTGCTTTCGCAGACTGTCCAACACCCGGATCGTGGCATCGTCAACGCCCAAGGTGTGGGCAAGGCACGCAATAGCCTCAAGCTGGCCGATCTTGACCAGGTTAGCTAAGTTGGTCGAGGTCATGTTGCGATCCAATCAAAAACAACTTGGGTTTGGCCAGCACATCCAGCACAAAAGGCGCGTTGGCTGCCCGCTTGGCGCGCCAGTCAGTCGTTGAAAAAACCTTGGGGTTGATTTCACGCTGCAAAGTGGTCTGCGCTTCAAACAACAGGTTGACCACTTCGCCAAAGTCCACATCGCCAATCACCATCACATCGACATCACTGAGCGCCGTTTCGCGGGCCTGCGCCACCGAACCAAACACAAAAGCCACGCTAACCCGATTGGCAACTGGTGTCAGGGCCAAAGTCAGCACATCCGCCAGGCCAATCGTCTTGCGCAGCAAAGCACTGAGCTCCACAAACACCGGATGTG
>JALNWC010000341.1 GCA_023231075.1 Rhodoferax sp. | reverse complement strand
ATGCGGTTGAAACCCTGGGCGTTCAGGGCATTGAATTCAGGTTCGGAAATCACGGAAGCATCTTTCTAAGGAGGGGCTGAACAGTCAAGAAGCATGCCGACACCCCTGCAAATGATGCGATGAGGGGCGTCAGGACAAAGCGGGGCGCGCAGAGCAGGTGCGCCAGGGCCAGGCTCCCCGGTCGCTGCAACCTGTGATGTGAAGTTGATGCATGAACATGCAAACAGTGTAGCAAAGATGGGGCTTTGTCAGGCTGGCTGCGCGGCGGCCAGCACCGGGGAGGCCCCCGTGATCACCGCCAGCACCGCTTCGCCATAAGCCTCCAGCTTGCGCGAGCCCAGGCCGCTGATGTGCTGCAGGTCCGCCAGCGACTGCGGCGCGCGCTCGGCAATCGCCGCCAGCGTGGCATCGTGAAAAATCACGTAGGCGGGCAGGTTGTGCGCCTTGGCCACCTCGGAACGCCAGGACTTGAGGTTGATGAAACGCACCATGGCGTCCTGGCCCAGGCTGGCCGCCGCCGGCGCGGGCGCAGTGCGACTGCGGCTGCGTTTTTCGGGGCGCTGGTGGGTGGACTCACGCAGGCGCACCGGCACCTCACCGCGCAACACGGCGCGCGACGCCTCGGTCAGATGCAGCGTGCTGAAGCCCTCGCTGGTGAAGACCTGCAAGGCGCCGACGGCAATCAGCTGGCGCATCACGGCGCGCAACTGGCTCTCGCTGTAATCGGCGCCCAGGCCGAAGGTGCTGACGGTCTCGTGCCCGCGTTGCAGCACTTTTTCGGTGCGCTTGCCGCGCACGATGTCCATGGTATGACCGGCCCCGAACGAGACGCCGCTGCTTTGCTGCAGCCGGTACACGGTGGACAGCAGCTTGCGTGCCGCGTCGGTGGCGTCCCAGACCTCGGGCGGCTGCAGGCAGTTGTCGCAGTTGTGGCAAATGGCCCCCACGCTTGCCATTTCATGTGCGGCGCTGCCCCCCGAGGGGGCCGTGCCTGGCTTGGGGCGGCCCGGCGCGTCGGCAGTGGCTTCCCCGTAAATTTCCCCAAAGTAGCGCAGCAGGCGCACGCGGCGGCAGTCGGTGGCCTCGGCCAGGCCCAGCAGCGCGTCGAGCTTGCCGCGCATGACCTGTTTGAAATCTTCTTCAGCCGGGCTCTCATCAATCATGCGGCGCTGGTTGACCACGTCCTGCAGGCCGTAGCACATCCAGGCGTCGGCCGCCATGCCGTCGCGCCCGGCGCGGCCGGTTTCCTGGTAGTAGCCTTCAATGTTTTTGGGCATGTCCAGGTGCGCCACAAAACGCACGTCGGGCTTGTCGATGCCCATGCCAAAGGCAATGGTCGCCACCATCACCACGCCCTCGCCGCGCAAAAACTGGTTTTGGTTGGCCTGGCGCACCCTGAAATCGAGCCCGGCGTGGTAGGGCAAAGCATGGATACCGGCCTGCGCCAGCATGGCCGCCACTTCCTCCACCCGTTTGCGCGACTGGCAGTACACCACCCCGGCCTCACCCGGATGTTCGCGCTCGATGAAGCGCAACAACTGGGTGCTGGCGTCTTTTTTCTCGACGATGGTGTAGCGGATGTTGGGCCGGTCGAAGCTGCTGACAAATTGCGCCGCCGCCTCCAGTTGCAGCCGCTCCACAATGTCGGCGCGGGTCAGCGCATCGGCAGTGGCGGTGAGCGCCATGCGCGGCACGCCGGCATAGCGCTCGTGCAGCACCGTGAGCGCGCGGTATTCGGGCCGGAAGTCGTGCCCCCACTGGCTCACGCAATGCGCTTCGTCGATCGCAAACAGGCTCAACTGGCCGCGCTCGAACAGCGTATCGAGCTGCGCCAGAAAGCGCGGCGTGGTGACCCGTTCCGGGGCCGCATACAGCAGGGTGATTTCGCCGCGCAGCAGGCGCTGCTCGGTCTGGTAGGCCTCTTCGCTGCTCAGCGTGGAGTTCAAAAACGCCGCACTCACGCCCGCTTCGTGCAGCGCCCCCACCTGGTCGTGCATCAGCGCAATCAGCGGCGACACCACCACGGTGATGCCCAGACCTGCGCGTTGGCGCGCAATGGCCGGAATCTGGTAACACAGGCTTTTGCCGCCGCCGGTGGGCATCAGCACCAGCGCGTCACCCCCGGCCACCACATGGTTGATGATGTCTTGCTGCGGCCCGCGAAAGCTGGCGTAGCCAAAAACCTCTTGAAGAATGGACGCGATGGACAAAATGATGGGCCGTGGAATGGTTAGAGGAAGCAGAAAATCAAATCGGGCTCATGGATTGCGGACCGAGTCCACAATGACAGCCACGGGTCAGTGACGGCCAGGTGCCCGCGTGGGCTCAGGACTGCGTCCACGGCAGACCTTCAAAACGCCAGCCACACGCGGTGGAGCGGTGGCCGTTGTCGCCGGGATGGCTTGGGATCATGGCCCAGGCTTGCTGGGGGAGCATATGTTTCATCCCCCTATTGTCCAAGGTTTTGGCCGGGTCGGCGATCGGCCTGGCCCGGGCTTTCTACAATCCACAGGCTATGAAAACTCCAAACTACACCCGCGGACAAAAGCTGCCCGAGATTTTGCAACACCGCATCATGATCCTGGACGGCGCCATGGGCACCATGATCCAGCGCTTCAAGCTCGACGAAGCCCAGTACCGCGGGGAGCGTTTCAAGGACTTCCACAAGGATGTGAAAGGCAACAACGAGCTGCTGAGCCTGACGCGCCCGGATGTCATCAGCGACATCCACGAGCGTTACCTGGCCGCCGGTGCCGACTTCATTGAGACCAACACCTTTGGCGCCACCCGCATTGCCCAGGCCGACTACGACATGGCCGACCTGGCCTTTGAAATGAACCTGGTTTCGGCCAGGTTGGCGCGCGCCGCCTGCGACAAATTTTCCACCCCCGACAAACCGCGTTTTGTGCTGGGCGCCCTCGGCCCCACGCCCAAGACCGCGAGCATCAGCCCCGATGTCAACGACCCCGGCGCGCGCAACGTCACGTTTGAACAACTGCGCGCGGCCTATTACGAACAGGTCGAGGCGCTGGTGCAGGGCGGCGCCGACGCGCTGCTGGTGGAAACCATTTTTGACACCCTCAACGCCAAGGCCGCGCTGTTTGCCATTGACGAGTTCTTTGAGGCCTCAGGCGAGCGCCTGCCCATCATCATCAGTGGCACCGTGACCGATGCCTCCGGGCGCATTTTGAGCGGCCAGACCGTGACCGCCTTCTGGCACAGCGTGCGCCACGCCCGGCCTTTGGCGGTGGGCCTGAACTGCGCGCTGGGCGCGGCGCTGATGCGCCCCTACATCCAGGAGCTGGCCAAGGCCGCACCCGACACCTTCATCAGCTGCTACCCCAACGCCGGCCTGCCCAACCCGATGAGCGACACCGGTTTTGACGAAACCCCGGCCGACACCAGCCGCCTGCTGGCTGAATTTGCCGCCGAGGGCCTGGTCAACATCGTCGGCGGCTGCTGCGGCACCACACCCGAGCACATTGGCGCGATTCATGATGCCGTGGCGCCACTGGTCGGCCGACCCCTGCAGCGCGCTTATTTTTACAAAGAGGCGGCTTAGGCGGGGTTTCAAGTGAACGGGTGGCAGCAAGAGTTGGAATAGTCACCCATGGGACACCGCCAAGAATCGTATCCGGCCGGTCTGACGACCATCGTCGGTGGGCGTGACAGCCGCCAGAATCCTGCACGAATCCGCGCAAAGCTCTCGGGAAGGTATTGAACCTAGAAACGGCGGTTGGATGCGCCTGCCGGTGCCGTGATCGGGGTGCCAGGCAAGGCGAGAGGATAGGGGCTCATGCCCGCAAGGAGGAGCAACGCTGCATGGCGCGCTGAGCGCGGTGCTGGCAGGTGCATAGCGCTCTCACCCACCAGGTGAACGCCATCGAAGCCATCAAGCGTTGATTTCATGCGGCTTGGCAAGGGACGCAAAGCGGTCAACTGCCGTTTCTAGGTTGAATCCCT
>JALNWC010000340.1 GCA_023231075.1 Rhodoferax sp. | reverse complement strand
TGCTGCTCAGCCCGCTGCGGCGTGAAGGCACGCCGCACACGGTGCAGGAAATCGACACACGCATTGCCGAGCTGGGCTTCAGCGCCCATTTCATGCGCGAAATGCGCATGTTTGCGCACGCCACGGCCTATGCCGATCGCCCCTTCATCCGCTGGGGGCGGCTGGAGCGCCGTTTGCACGCCGTGCGTTTTCACATGATCGACTCCAGCGGGCTGGCCAATCTGGAACGCAGCGACACCAAGCTGCTGGCCCACGGGCCGTTTCTGGAACTGCTCCGCGAGCAGGGCCGCACGCGCGGCCGGGACTGGCTGGCGCAACATGCCACCGCGATCGGACGGCACGCCACGCTGGACGTGCAGGCCTGTTTCACCTGAGGTGCCTGGTTTTGTCGGCTTTGTCGCAAAGGCGCCGTCGTCACGGTGCCCGTGAGCCGACACGCCAACCGGGCGCGCACCACCTGCCCTTGCAAAAAACACCGGGTGTCACGGGTACAAACTGATTTTTTTGCCTTTTTTCACTGCTTGGCTCAAACAGTCACGCATCTTGCTTGGCAAACCCCATGACACTCAAGTTCTACATGACTCCCGGCTCCTGTTCGACCGGTATCCACATCCTGCTCGAAGAGCTGGACCTGCCCTTTGAAGTCACCATCGTGAACCTGCCCGCCGGTGACCATCGGCGCCCCGGGTACCTGGCTCTCAACCCCAAGGGCTCGATCCCGACCCTGGTGCTGGATGACGGCAGCGCACTCACCGAATTTCAGGCCATTGCCTACTGGCTTGCGCGTAGCTATCCACGCAAACGCCTGTTGCCCGACGACCCGCTGCAAGCCGCGCTGACGCTTGAGCTGATGGACTACGTGGTGGGCACGGTACACGGTCAGGGCTACACGCGCATCTTCACCGCCGGGCGTTATCTGCCAGACGGCCTGACGGATGCCGACCGGACGACGTGGCAGCAGGATATTCAGGCGCGTGGACAGGCGATGGTGAGCGAGGCCTTTGCCCTCATTGAAGCCCGCTTGCCAGACGCGGCTTATGCCATGGGGGCCCATTTCACCATCGCCGACGCGGCGCTGTTCTACGTCGAGTTCTGGGCCGACAAAACCGGTCTGCCCCTGCCGCCACGCTGCGCTGCGCACTACCAGCGGGTGCGCGCCCGCCCGGTGGTGCAGCGTGTGCTGCGCGAGGAAGGTTACCGCTGATGCGGCCTGCTGCAGCAAAAGTCCATTTTTGAAAGGCAGTGCGATGCGCGAGTTGGCGCCTAAGCCTGAGAAACTTGGATACTGCTCAATATCTTTTTTGAATCGGTTCAGTTGGCGTTCATACACGCAAGCGCAAGATGTGATCCATGCCCATTCAAGGAGTTTTCATGAAACATCTCATTTCCACCCAATCCCTGGCCGCCGTTGCGCTCGCACTGGGCGCCTTCGCGGCGGCTTCGTCGGCGCACGCCCGTAGCGAGGTGTACTTCTCCATCGGCGTTCAGGTGCCGGGCGTCTACGTGCAGTCGGCACCTGTGTACATGCAACCGGCACCTATCTACATGCAACCGGCGCCTGTGTACATGCAGCCGGCTCCTTTGTACGTGCAACCCGCGCTTTTCTACGCGCCCGCGCCCCGCTACTATCAGCGCCATGACAAGGGTCGGCACCCTGGCTGGCAGAACTGGCAACGCCGCGGCCCTGGCGGCGATCGCGACCGCGATGGCCTCATGAACCGGCAGGACCGCGATCGTGACGGCGACGGGGTTCGCAACCGCTACGACCGCCTCCCGGACAATCCCTACCGCAGGTAAGGACGCTGCATTTTGATGCTTTCACGCCACCATGCGAAACAGCTCGGGCTGGCTTTGCTGGTAGACGCGCAACCACAACAGCGTGGCCGGCACCAGGGATTCGCAGGCAAACCACAAGGCATCGTCCAGCGCCGCACCGGGTGCGCTGGCAAAGCGCGGGCGCATGGCATCCCAGCCGGACCAGTCCAGCTCGGGCATCGCAGCCCGCGCCGAGGCATCCACCTGACCCACGCTGTCGGCCAGGGTCATGAGCTGGCGCAGCACCTCGGCGCGGGTCAGGCGCGAGCGCAGCAGTTCGTCACGCGCCAGCCCTTCGACCAAAATCGCGACCGAGGTGCCAGCCCGTTCGATCAGGCCCAGCAGGGCGCCATTAATGATGGATGTCATGCCGCGCAGTCCATCGCTGCCCCACCCGATGTCACCGCCAGCCGGGCATTGAGTTCCAGCGCAAATTCGCGCCAGGCCGCCGCCAGATCCAGCGTGATGGCACGCAGCGTTTCGCCGTCCGGCGGGTGCTCCAGAGGGAAATTTGACAAGGCGCAAGACGTGGCATTGTGCTTGAGCGCCGCCTCCAGCAGGTCTTTGTTCCAGCCCTCGAACGCAGCCAGCAGGACCGCCGTGAGCGCATGGCGGCCATTGACGACCGGGCTGCCGGCGGCATCCAGCGCGGGCAGCAAGTGGTCCAGCCGCGCCAGCGATTCGCTGTAAACCTGATCCGCCACCGCCAGCAAGGCGCGTTGCGTGAGCAGGTCAGACTGCTGGCTTGACAGCAGGCGGGTCAGTTGCTGCCGATAGCGCTCCGGCGCCATGCCGCGCAGCGCCAGCACATTGGCAGCAAACATCCCTATGGCGGAGATGCGCGTGAGGTGCTTGTCGTCTTGTGCGACCGGGGCGCTGTGCACCCCGGCGTTGGGGCGGCACAGGGCGTGGGCAAGGCGGTCGGCCGCTTCGAGTGCGCCCTCCATGTGGCCGGCACCGTGGGCCGCGGTTTCACTGCCGCCCAGAAACACCCGGCCCGCCCACAGCGGCTGGCGCAACAAGGGCTTGTTCTGCGGTAGCCCGGGCGCACTGGTGCGGTCGGTGTCGCTGCAGGTCCAGGGCTCGGTGGCCCAGTCTTGCAAGGCAGCCTGACCGTCCTGCGCCAATGGGCCATACAGCTGGGCCAACTGACTGCTGATCAGCAGCGGCAGGCCGCGCTTGAAGGTCTCGCGCTGGGCCGCGTTCAGGGCCACAAAGCCGCCCAAAGCGCCGCCCGCCATAGCCTGCGCACTGGCATCAAAGACCTCGCCCAGCACCGCCTGGCCATGGCGCACAAAGGCATTGCCGGAATGGCCGCCGGCGCGCCAGAAGGCTTGTGAAAAGGTGGTCAGCGCCTTGGCTTGCGCGCTCATCCAGGTCGGTGTGGTGGCCAATGCCTGCCACACCGCCGCGGGCAGCGGTGGGTCAAACTGGATTTTTTCGTGAACCAGTCGGGGCGGCAAGGCCAATACCAGCTGGCGCGCCCGCACGGGTGGCCCGGCATGGGTCACCAGTTCGATGCATTCGCCCCGGTCGCGCAGCGCCTGTACCGCCACGCCGGTGCGAATACAGCCGGGCGGCAAGCGTGCCGCCAGCGCGTCGATCAATCGGGCCGCACCGCCCGTGACGCAGCGGGCCCCGGCGTGCACACCGCCGGGCTCGATGCGCCGTTCAGGCTCCCGGTTGGGGTCGGTCAGCCACAGCGCATCACCCGGGTCATGCTGGGCCTGGCTGGCCAAGCCGAGTTCGGACAACAGCGCGGTGACGCGCGGCTCGGTCTCCGGCCAAAACCAGCTGGCGCCCAGGTCCAGCGCCAAGCCGGTGGCCTCGCACTGGCGGCTGAACACACGGCCGCCCAGACGCTCGCGCGCCTCGACCACCTGCACGGCCAGGCCCCGCGCCGTGAGGGCACGGGCCAGCGCCAGACCGCACAGGCCGGCGCCGACGATGGCAACATCGACGACCCGGTTCACACCAATGGGCACGGGCTCAGTCATGGCTAGGCCTGGCAGCGAGGCTTACATCAGCAGTTCGACGGTCACGGCTTCTTCGCCCAAAATGGCCTGACAGGCCAGGCGCGAACCGGAACTGACACCGACAATGCCGTCGAGTTTTTCGTTCTCGACGCGCTGGATTTTGGACAGGCTCTTGCGGCCC
>JALNWC010000339.1 GCA_023231075.1 Rhodoferax sp. | reverse complement strand
TGGACGCGCTGATCGTGCAGGACATGGGCTTGCTTAGCCTCGACATGCCGCCGCTGCCATTGCACGCCAGCACCCAGTGCGACATCCGCACGCCCGAGAAAGCGCGCTTTTTGCAGGATGTGGGCCTCACGCAGCTGGTGCTGGCGCGCGAACTGACGCTGCCGCAAATTGCCGCCATCCGCGCCGCCACCGACCCGGCCCGCAGCACACTCGAATTTTTTGTCCATGGCGCCTTGTGCGTGGCCTACAGCGGCCAGTGTTACATCAGCGCGGCGCACACCGGGCGCAGCGCCAACCGCGGCGAATGCAGCCAGGCCTGCCGCCTGCCCTACCAGGTGGTCGACGACCAGGGCCGTTTTGTCGCGCACGACAAGCATGTATTGAGCATGAAAGACAACAACCAGAGCGACAACCTGGCCGCGCTGGTCGATGCGGGGGTGCGCAGCTTCAAGATCGAGGGCCGCTACAAGGACATGGCCTATGTGAAAAACATCACGGCGCACTACCGCAAGCTGCTTGACGAACTCATTGAAGAACGCCAGCACAGCGCCGACCCGCTGGCGCGCGCCAGCAGCGGGCTCACCACGTTCAGCTTCACGCCCGACCCGAACCAGAACTTCAACCGCGAATTCACCGACTACTTTGTCAACGGCCGCCAGGACAGCATTGGCGCCTTTGACACGCCAAAAAATCCGGGTCAGGCGATTGGCTTTGTTACCCAGCTCGGCCCCAACTGGGTGGACCTGGAACTGAACGACCGCCAGGCCGTGCTGCACAACGGCGACGGCCTGTGTTACTACGACCTGCAGAAGGAACTGGTCGGTCTGGCCGTCAACCGTGCCGAACTCGTCAGCGCCAAAAAAGGCAGCTGGCGGGTCTTCCCCAAGGATGAACTGGCGGGACTGAAAGACCTGCGCAAAGGGGTCGAGGTCAACCGCAACCGCGATGTGGACTGGTTGCACGCGCTCGACAAAAAGTCCAGCGAGCGCCGCATCCAGCTCTGGGCGCAGCTGGCTGAAAACGCCCAAGGCATCACCCTGACCCTGACCGACGAAGACGGCTTCAGCGCCAGTGCGCACGCCAGCCTGGCGCTCGCGCCGGCCACGGACAAGGTCGGCGCGCTGGATACGGTCGTCGAAAATGTCTCCAAACTGGGCAATACGATTTTTGCTGCCCATGACGTGCAAGTGGCTTTTGCCCAGCCCTGGTTTGTGCCAGCCTCCATCCTGAACCCGCTGCGTCGCGAAGCCATCCAAAAGCTGGAGGCAGCGCGCGCTGCCGGTTTTGTGCGCTGGCTGCCGGGCCAGGCTGTCGAGCCGCCGGTCGGCTACCCCGATGACACGCTGAGCTACCTGGCCAATGTCTTCAACCGGGCGGCGCGCAGCTTTTATGCGCGCCATGGCGTCAAGGTCATCGCCGCCGCCTACGAGGCCATCGAAGAGCCCGGTGAAGTCAGCCTGATGATCACCAAGCACTGCGTGCGTTTCTCCTTGAGCCTGTGTCCCAAACAGGCCAAGGGCGTGACCGGCGTGCAGGGCACGGTCAAGGCCGAGCCCTTGCAGCTGATCAACGGCAAGGAGAAGCTCACGCTGCGCTTTGACTGCAAACCCTGCGAGATGCATGTGGTCGGCAAAATGAAACCGGCGGTGGCGAAGCAGTCGCGGCAGGAACTGGCCGGCGCCCGCGCCGATGCAGGCAAGCCTCTGATTTATTTCAAGACCCGCCCGGCGGCTGCCAGCGAATTCGGCCACTGAGCCGACGCTGTGCCCTGTGGGAGCGGCGCCCTCGCCGCGATTGAATTCCAACAACCATCGGCCCGAGGGCGAGCCTCCCACCCATCATGGAGCCGGTCGCACGGATCGCCCTGGCGGAACAAGATGTCTCCGGCGCGCAGGTGGCGGACCACCATGCGCTCCTTGACGCGCGCCACTTGTTGCGCACCCAGAGCCGCAAACCCCGCGGCGATCCAGCGGGGCAGAGGCCCCCAAAGGCGCAAACGCCAGCAGCCCCAGCGTGCGCACGATAGCCACCGTTTCCAGCGCCACCAAGGCGCCGGACAAATTGCGGCCAGCTTGCGTTAACGCACCCACTTTCTGGCGTTCTCCCACAACTGCATCCAGGGACTGAAGGCATCACGGTCCTGGTCGGTCCAGCTCAACTGGATGTTGCGAAAGACGCGCTCGGGGTGCGGCATCATGGCCGTAAAACGACCATCCGCCGTCGTCACAGCCGTCAGACCGCCCGGGCTGCCGTTCGGATTGAACGGGTAGGCTTCGGTGGCGGCGCCATGGTTATCGGTGAAGCGCATGGCAGCGATGGCCTTTGCGGCATTGCCCCGGTGCTTGAAGTTGGCGAAACCCTCGCCGTGCGCCACCGCAATCGGCAGCCGGCTGCCGGCCAGGCCTGCCAGGAACAATGACGGCGATTCGAGCACTTCGACCATCGACAGGCGCGCCTCGAACCGCTCGCTCTGGTTGGTCGTGAAACGCGGCCAGTCTTGTGCGCCGGGGATGATGTCGGCCAGTTCGGCAAACATCTGGCAACCATTGCAAACGCCCAGGCCAAAGGTGTCCGGGCGGCCAAAAAAGGCCTTGAACTGGTCGGCCAGCACGGGGTTGAAGGTGATGGAGCGGGCCCAGCCAATGCCGGCCCCCAGCGTGTCGCCATAACTGAAACCGCCGCAGGCCACCACGCCCTTGAAATCAGCCAGCTTGGCGCGACCCGTTTGCAGGTCGGTCATGTGGACGTCAAAAGCCTCAAACCCCGCTTCGGTAAAGGCATAGGCCATTTCCACATGCGAATTGACGCCCTGTTCACGCAGCACAGCGACTTTGGGACGCGACAACATCAGGGCCGGTGCAGCAGGCTGCTGCGCGCGCGTCACCAGGTGCACATGCAGGCCCGGGTCGGACGGCTCACCGGCGGCGGCGTGCTCGGCGTCGGCGCAGGCCGGGTTGTCGCGTTGCTGGCAAATCTTCCAGCTGGTGGCGTCCCAGACCTGGTGCAGGTCGGCCAGCTTGGCGCTGAAAATGGTCTTGGCATCGCGCCACACCTGGACCTCGCCGATACCTGCCGTGATGGTCGAATCGGCCGGACGGGTTTTGCCCACCACATGGCTGTATTGGCTTAAATGGTGCTCACGCAACACCTGCATCACCGCGTCGCGCCCGGCGGTGCGCACCTGCAGCAGCACGCCGAGTTCCTCGCTGAACAACGCCTTGAGCGTGAGTTCGTCGCGGCGGCCACTGATCTGGCCGGCCCAGTTCTTGGCGTCACCCCAGTCCATGCGGCTGTCGGAAATACCGTCACCCTCGGTCACCAGCATGTCGACATTCAGCGCCACACCGACATGGCCGGCAAAAGCCATCTCGCAGGCGCTGGCAAACAGGCCGCCGTCACTGCGGTCATGGTAGGCCAGAATCTGGCCCTGGGCACGCAGCGCGTTCACTGCATTCACCAGGTTCACCAGGTCCTGCGGGTCATCGAGATCGGGCACCGCGTCGCCCATCTGGCCCAGGGTTTGCGCCAGGATGCTGCCGCCCATGCGGTTCTGGCCGCGCCCCAGGTCGATCAAAATGAGCGACGTGTCATCTTGCGCATTGAGCTGCGGCGTCAGGGTGCCGCGCACGTCCGCCAGCGTGGCAAAGGCGGTCACGATCAAGGACACCGGCGAGGTCACTTTTTTCGCTTCACCAGATTCATCTTTCCACTGCGTGCGCATCGACAGCGAGTCCTTGCCCACGGGAATAGAGATGCCCAGGGCCGGGCACAGCGCCAACCCCACGGCCTTCACGGTTTCATACAGCGCGGCGTCTTCGCCGGGTTCGCCACATGCCGCCATCCAGTTGGCCGACAGCTTGACGCGGTCCAGCGCCACCGGGGCGGCCAGCAGGTTGGTAATGGCCTCGGCCACGGCCATGCGGCCGCTGGCGGGGGCGTTCACCGTGGCCAGCGGCGTGCGCTCGCCCAGTGCCATGGCTTCG
>JALNWC010000338.1 GCA_023231075.1 Rhodoferax sp. | reverse complement strand
CTACCGCAACTCGAACAGCTGCGCCAGCGCCGCGCGATACAGCGGCTGGCCCACCGCATTGGTGTCGTGGTGCGAACCACCCGGCACCAGCACAAAGGCTTTGGGACCCGTGGCGGCTTCAAACAGCTTGCGCCCGAGCTCGGGCTTGATCAGGCGGTCATGCTCGCCATGCACCACCAGCAAGGGCGAACCGATCGTTGCCACTTTTTTGACCGATTCAAAGCGCTGGGTAATGAGCCCGGTCACCGGCAGCCAGCCCCAGGCCATGGTCTCAAAGACATCGGGAATGGAAGTAAACGTGCCCTCCACAATCGTGCCCGCCTCATCGTTGACCCGGGTGGCCAGTTCAATGGCGATGGCGCCACCCAGCGAATGGCCAAAAATATAGCGCGGTTGGATGGGGTATTGGTCAGCCAGCCAGTCCCAGGCAGCCCAGGCATCTTCATGGGCCTGTGTTTCCGAGGGCAGCGACGCATCGCTTTTGCCAAAGCCGCGGTGGTCCACTGCCAGCACCGAAAAACCCAGCTCCTGCATGCGCCGCACGCGCTGGGCCGAGCCCACCCCGTTCCAACGCGCACCGTGCAGGTACAACATCACCGGAGTTTTGGTCTTGAGCAGGCCCGCCTCACCCTCGGCCGCATGCCACAGGCCGTGTAATTTGGCGGGCTGGCCTGACAGCTTGGAGTCAAAGCCGATCCAGACGTCCTGCATGCCTTCTGCCGCTGCCACGCCGCCGCTCCAGCTGCGGTCGCTCGGCTGGAAAATCCATTCACCCTGCTTTTCGGCCAGCGTGCTGCAGCCCGCCAGCACGACCAGAGCCAGGCCAGTCAGCAGCGACAGAATGAGGGTTTTCGTTTCATGGGCCGCGAAGATACCAGATCAGGCAAAACCCCTGCACCCTGCACGGGGTGTCAATCAGGTACCTGTTACGCCAGGTTGATACCTGCAAATCACATGCTTTGTCTAAGCATCCTCTGACAGAGACGGCGCTTGCAGAGACGATGCAGCAGGTTCTGTCATATTCGATTCCGCGC
Organism: Rhodoferax sp.; assembly: GCA_023231075.1. Taxonomy (GTDB): domain Bacteria; phylum Pseudomonadota; class Gammaproteobacteria; order Burkholderiales; family Burkholderiaceae_C; genus Rhodoferax. The sequence goes on along the minus strand of JALNWC010000338.1, from coordinate 2,965 downwards.
CCATGCGAACACGGTCAAACAATTGAAAAATGGTGAGGCCAAACCCCGTGGCAATCACTTCCATCGCATTGAGCGTCGGATTGGCCTGTCCACTTTCAATCCTGCTCAGGTACGTCTGATAGAAGCCGCAGCGCTCACTGAACGTCACTTGCGTCCACCCCTGCTCCTGCCGCAAGGCACGCACACACTGACCAAAGGTGACGCTAAGGGATTGATTCACGCATCGGACTATCCTGAAATTGCTCTAATTCACATACACACTAATTCATATATTTCGACGCTAATGGGTCTAGAATGACCCGCGTAAAGACTGAATCGGCGCCCAAGGCCGTTTGTTGGATAGCCTGACCAGGTGGTGTACAGGTGAAAAAACAAAAGACCACCAGATTGCAACAAGGAAAGGAATCTCATGAAGCTTTATCGATCCACGTCCGTGGTCTGTCTGACAGTGCTCGTTGCCGCCTTGGCTGCTTGCGGTGGAGGCGGTGGCGATGCGACTGTGTCAGCACCCACAACTTCGACACCAACCACTCTGACAGTCACCGGCACCGCCGCCACCGGCTTAGCCATTGCTGGCGCCACGGTCACCGGCAAATGCAAAGTTGGCACCGGCACCGCGACCACGGCGGCCAACGGCACTTTCACACTGACGGTCACTGACGGGCAACTGCCTTGCGTCTTGCAGGTTACCAACCCGGCAGATAGCACCAAACTGCACACGCTCGTTTTCGGCGCCGGCAACTCAGCCGTCGCCAACATCACACCGCTCACGGAGATGACCACCGCCCGCGTTTTGAGTAGCGAACCCAACGTCTTCTTTGCCGCCTTTGATGCCACTGTTGTCACTCAAAAGGTGACGCCTGCCAGCGTTACCACGGCGCAAGCTGCGATTGACCTGGTTTTCACCGGAACCATCGACACCATCCCGATTAGTGACTTCATCACAACACCCCTCGTCGCCGCCACCCAAGGCAGCCCAACCAGTGGTGATGCACAAGACAAACTGCTCGATGCGCTCAAACTCAAGTTCACCACTGCGCAACTTGGCACAGTGACCACAGCCCTGGCCAGCAACCAAACAGCAGAGGCCATCAAGCAGACCGTCATTACGATGAACGCTGTGCCTACAACGCCACCGGTCGCCAATGCGGGTGCTGCTCAGAGCGTCGTCACAGGCACCACGGTAACGCTCGACGCCAGCACCAGTTCAGCCGCTGCGGGCAAATCCTTGACTTACGCTTGGACGCTTACCTCCAAGCCCGCAGGCAGCGCTGCAACATTGGCTGCGCCCACCACGGCAAAACCGACATTTGTGGCTGATGTGGCGGGCGCGTATGTGGCCAGTGTGATCGTCAACGACGGCTCCACCGCCAGCAGCGCCGCTGCGGTCACCGTGACTGCCAGCGTAGCCAACGCCGCGCCGGTGGCCAATGCAGGTGTCGCTCAAAATGTGGTCGCGGGTAGCGCTGTAACGCTCGACGGCAGTGCCAGCTCAGACGCCAACAGCGACGCCCTGACCTACACATGGACGCTGACATCGAAGCCTGCCAACAGTTCGGCGGTTTTGTCTTCAGCGACTTCAGCCAAGCCAACTTTCACGGCTGATGTGGCCGGAACCTACATTGCCAGCTTGACTGTCAATGATGGCAAATTGAGTAGCGCCAACGCTACGACCACAATCACTGCCGCGTCGGCAGTTTCACCTCTTCCGGTTGGCACTGGCACTATCGCTCAGGAATTTCCAGCAACTAAGTTTTACAACTTGAATGAAGAAACAGGGTTGCTGACAGCGCTACCCAACGCATGTCAAATATTTAGTGCAGCAGACCTTAGGCCTGATGGTGTGGTGGTCGCAGTATCGTCTTTAGATTCACTTGTGCAAACGACTGACCTTCTTGCGGGAACTTGCAGCACTTTGTTTCAGATGCCAGAGCCGATGGATGCAATAGCTGTTGCTGCTGACGGCACAGTCGTCACGATCTCATCTGCAAAATATTTTGGCGCAAAGCAAATTTATCGCTTTACGGCAGCAGGAGTATTAATTAGTAAAGTGGCAGCAAGCGGCGCGTCTGGCATCACAGGCATTGGTGATTTCACTAGTCCAGGTGCTATTGATTTCGCACCAAATGGTTCACTTTATGCCGTGCAACTTGGTTCAATATGGTTGCTTGATGCTGCGACAGGTTCTGCCACATTAAAGGCAATTGGTTTAGCAGGGACAGGCGATATCGACATCGACAGTGCAAACACGCTTCGCACTATCGACTTTGGCGTTCTAAAGCAAATATCAACAGCTACTTGGGCGGTTACTAGCTCTCGGACGCTGGAACGTGACGTTTTCGGATTTAATCCATTAGTTCGTCGTTAGACCCGGTCAACCCGGTCACCGTATCTGCGTAAAGAAATACAAGCCGGCCTTGAGCATGGCAAAGAGCACGCCATAAACCACCGACCCCGCAACAACGGTCATGGCGAGCCCGGCCAGGACCCAAGCGCCGTCGCGCTCCAGTACCCCAAGCGCCATCAGGCTGATGGCCAGGGCAGGCAGGACGTTACCCAAGGGGATCGGCAGCACCAGCAAGACCGAGAGCAACAGCGACACAAAGCCGACAAAGTACTCCATCGGCGGCAGGGCCAGACTCGACAGGCGGGGACGCAACAGGCTTTCTGCGCGCTGCAGCCAGGGCACGATGCGTTTGACCAGCAAAGAAAAATCTGCGCGCGCCATCGATCGGTTCGCCACAAGGGCCGGCAACCAGGGTGCCTGACCCAGCATCAATTGCGCCGACAGGAAGATCAATGGGGCACCCAGAATGCTGGAGGTGCCGGGCGGAGTGGGCACGACATTGGGAAAGGCAAAGAGGAACATCAGGGCAGCCGTTGCCCGGTCGCCCAAAGCGACCAGCAGATCGCTGATGGCAATGCGTTCGCGCTGAGCATCTTGCGACAACTCCCAAAGAATGCG
>JALNWC010000337.1 GCA_023231075.1 Rhodoferax sp. | reverse complement strand
GTGCTGTCGTTTGCCGTGCAGGGCATTCACCCGCACGACGTGGGCACCTTGTTGAATCAGGAAGGTGTGGCGGTGCGCACCGGCCACCATTGCGCCCAGCCCCTGATGGCGCGCCTGGGCGTGACCGCCACCTCGCGCGCCTCGTTTGCGTTTTACAACACTATGGCCGATGTGGATGCGCTGGTGGCCGGCATTCGCAGTGTTCAAAAGGTGTTTGCATGAGCGCCGATCCCAAAGCCCTGTACCAGGAAGTGATCCTGGACCACAACCGAAAACCCCGCAACTACGGTGAGCTCGACCATCCCAGCCACCATGCCGAAGGGGTGAATCCGCTGTGCGGCGACCACATTCACATCGCGCTGGACCTCGAAGGCGACACCATTGAGCGCATCGCCTTCCACGGCGAATCGTGCGCCATTTGCAAGGCGTCGGCGTCGATGATGACGGCCGCGGTCAAGGGCAAGAGCGCAGACGATGCCAAGACGCTGATCCATGCGTTTGTCGACATGGCCACCGGCCGCATCGACGTGAAAGACAGCCCGCATATCGGCAGGCTGGCGGTTTTCTCTGGCATCAGTGCGTTGCCGATGCGCGTGAAATGCGCCATTTTGCCGTGGCACACGTTGCAGGCCGCCTTCAACGCCGAGCCCAGCGCCTCCACCGAGGCCGAGGCCGACCCGATGCACACGCCGCTCGGCGACGCCTGAAGCAATGCCCCATGGCCTTACCCACAGGAACTCACCATGCCCAAAATCGTTGACATCGATGAAACACCCAATCCGAACGCGAGGAAGTTCCTCTTGCGCGAACCCCTGACTTGGGGCATGGCCCATTCGTATGAAAACGCTGAGCAGGCCCAGGGTGATGCACTCGCCAGCGCGCTGTTTGCCATTCCTCACGTGAGCAATGTTTTTTACATTGACAGCTGGCTCACCGTGACCCAGGACGGCCAGGCTGACTGGGAACAGCTGTTGCGCGAAATTGCCATCCCCTTGCGGGCCGCACCCGCCGCCAGCGCACAGTCGGCTGCAGCGGTTTTTGCAGCACGGGCCAGCGTGGCGGATTTGAGCGCGGAAGACCGCCAGCGCATCGACGACATCGAGCGGGTGCTGGATCAGGAGATCAGGCCCTACCTGCAAGGTGACGGCGGCGACCTGCATGTGCTTGGTATCCGTGGCAAGCAGCTCATCGTGCATTACCAGGGTGCGTGTGGCACCTGCCCAAGCGCCATCTCCGGCACGCTCCAGGGTATCGAAAACCGTCTGCGCACACTTGAGCCCGACATCGAGGTGGTGGCGGCCTGACGTGGATAACCCTGTACTTAAAAATCAATCTGCCCCAATGAGCATGCACCCTATTTGTCATTCCTGGACTCTGCGCGACGGAGTTGCCCGATGCGCCTGACGGTCATGAGCGATTACGCGATGCGTCTTCTGATGTACGTCGCCCAGCATCCTGAGCGCCTGTGCACCATTTCGGAGGTGGCGCGTGCCTACGCGATTTCGGAAGCGCACCTGATGAAGATCACGCATCAGCTGGCCCTGGCGGGGTGGCTCGAAACCTTGCGTGGCAAAGGCGGCGGCATGCGGCTGGCAACCCCTCCCGACCAAATCAACTTGGGGGCCGTCGTGCGCGGCATTGAGCCTGATTTCGCGATCGTCGAATGTCTTTCAGGCAACACCGCGTGCCAGCTCAACAATTCCTGCCAGTTGACGGGCATCATGAACGGGGCACTGCAAAGTTTCATGAGCCATCTCAACCGTTACACGCTGGCCGATCTATTGGCACCAGGCACGGGCAGCGAAACAACACAAACCGTGTCGCTTCATCAACGCCCGGCCGTCTCGCCAAGCTGACGCCCGGCCATCACACAAGCACAACACCCACTCCTGAACCGACCTGACATGATCCAAAAACTGATTGATTTCCCTGCCAAGAAAAGCGCTCTCAAAGCGGTCTTGCTCGAAGGCATTCACCCTTCGGCAGTCGCCTCGCTGCAAGAGGCTGGCTATACCCGTATCGTGACCCATGCCCAGGCGCTGTCTGGCGCCCAGCTACAGGAAGCCATTGGCGACGCCCATTTTCTGGGTATCCGCTCGCGCACGCAGTTGACGGCCACCGCGCTGCAGCACGCGCAGCAACTGGCCGCGATTGGCTGCTTTTGCATCGGCACCAACCAGGTGGATTTGAAAGCAGCGATGCGCCTGGGTATTCCCGTCTTCAACGCACCGTTTTCCAATACCCGCAGCGTGGCCGAACTGGTGCTGGCGCAGATCATCATGCTGATGCGCGGGATTCCTGAAAAAAATGCCATCCTGCACCGTGGTGGCTGGGTCAAGAGCGCCGCGCATTCGTATGAGGTGCGTGGAAAAACACTGGGCATCGTGGGATATGGCCACATTGGCACCCAGATTGGTGTGCTGGCCGAGCAACTTGGCATGCGCGTGTTATTTTTTGACATTGAGGCCAAGCTGCCTTTGGGCAATGCGCTGGCGATGCCCAGCCTCGAAGCCCTGCTCAATACAGCCGACGTGGTCAGCCTGCATGTGCCGCAGACACCGCAGACCGCCAACATGATCGCTGCGACACAACTGGCCGCCATGAAGCCGGGCAGTCACCTGATCAATGCATCACGTGGCAGTGTGGTGGATATTGGCGCGCTGACTGCAGCGCTTGAGCGCGGCCACTTGCACGGCGCGGCGATTGATGTCTTCCCGGTGGAGCCACCCGGCAATGACGGCCTGTTCACTTCGCCGTTGACGCGTTTTGACAATGTGATCCTGACGCCTCACATTGGCGGTTCGACGCTGGAAGCACAGATCAACATCGGCACGGAGGTGGCGGCCAAGCTGATTCGCTACAGTGACAACGGCTCAACCACTTCCGCCGTCAACTTTCCCGAAGTCGCGTTGCCCGCGCACACCGGGCGCAGCCGCTTGCTGCACATTCACCGCAATGTGCCCGGCGTGCTGGCGCATGTCAACGAGCGGCTCTCAGAGGCGGGCATCAACATTGCGGCGCAATACCTCAGCACCAATGAGACAGTGGGTTATGTGGTGATCGACGTGGACAGCACCGCCAGCCAAGCGGCGCTCGATGCGCTCTGCGCCGTGCCCGAGACGATTCGCTGCCGCGTTCTTTACTGACGCGGAACGCGTCAGCCCAAGCGCGCCAACTGGTCTTTGACCTTGGCCAGCGTGGCCTCGAAGTCGGCCAGGCGCTTGCGCTCCTGACCGATCACGGCGGCGGGGGCCCGTGCCACAAAGGATTCGTTGCCGAGCTTGCCCTTGGCCTTGACGATCTCGCCTTCCAGCCGCGCCAGCTCCTTGCCCAGGCGCGCTTTTTCGGCGGCCACGTCAATTTCCATGAACAGGCAGATACGCCCCTCGCCCACCACGGCCACCGGCGCGGCCTGCGCGGCGGCGGCCCACGCGGCCTCGTCGTCAAACACGCGGACTTCGCTGAGCTTGGCCAGCGCCTGCAGCACCGGCGCCGCCTGCGTCATGAAGGCAGCCTCGGCGTTTGATCCGGCAATGGCAAACAGGGGCAGGCGCGTGGCCGGCGACACGCTCATTTCGCCGCGCAGGTTGCGGCAGGCGTCCACCAGTTGCTTGAGCTTGGCCACATGGGCCATCGCCGCTTCGTCGATGCGCTCGGGCTGGCTCACCGGGTAAGCGGCAATCGCCACCGAGGGGCCGGCACGCCCGGCCACCGGGGCAATTTTTTGCCACAGTTCTTCGGTCACGAACGGGATGATGGGGTGCGCCAGGCGCTGGATGGTTTCGAGCGTGCGGATCAGCGTGCGGCGCGTGGCGCGTTGTTGGGCCAGACCGGCTTGCCGGTCTTCCATGTTCATGCCCTGCTGGATCTGCACCTTGGCGATTTCCAGGTACCAGTCGCAGAACTCGTTCCAGACAAAGTCGTAAATAGTCGCGGCCACATTGTCGAGGCGGTAGTCGGCAAAACCCTGGGCCACCTGAGCCTCGACCTTTTGCAGCAG
>JALNWC010000336.1 GCA_023231075.1 Rhodoferax sp. | reverse complement strand
TTCTACATTGAAAACATTTCGCTGTGGTTCGACCTCAAGATCATCTTTCTCACCGTGTTAAAAGGGTTCATTCACCCCAATGCGCACTAACAGTGTTTTTTTCCACGTTAACTTACCCATCAAACATCACCGCATGCCTATCCTGAACCCGCGTCCGCTTTTCCCTCTGCTGGCCAGCCTGGTGCTCAGCGCCTGCGCCTATGCGCCTGGCATGTATGTCGGCAAGGCCGGTCTTGCCGACGACGGCCCCGCCAACCCGTGGTCCATCACCCAGGCGCGCGGCAGCGCCGCCACGCCAGACGCACCCCCGCCCGGCAGCCTCATCAGCATCAACCCCGAGCTGCTTCGCCAGCAGCGCAGCGGCCGCGCCACCGACATCCCTGCTGACGTCAAACAACTGTTCGCCGCACCCAAACCCTACCTCATCGGCCCGGGCGACGTGCTCAACATCGTGGTCTGGGACCACCCCGAACTCGCCATGACACCCGCTGCCAGCAACGTCACCACAGACGTCGGCAGCCTGTCCACCGTGGGCAACGGCTTTAACGTCAGCCCCCAGGGCCTGGTCCAATTCCCCTATGCGGGCACCCTCAAAGTAGCCGGCCTCACCGAATTCGAAACCCGCGACCTGCTCGCCAAACGCCTGTCCAAATTCATCAAAGACCCGCAAGTCACCGTGCGCATCCAGGCCTACCGCAGCGGCCGCATCTACATCGACGGCGAAGTGCGCACGCCCGGCCTGCAGGCCCTCAACGACATCCCCATGACCCTGCCCGAGGCCCTGGGCCGGGCAGGGGGCTTTACCGCCACGGCCGACCGCTCGGCCATCGCCATCACGCGCAACGGCACCACCACCACCGTCAACCTGGCCCAACTCACCGAGCGCGGCGTCAACCCCACCGGCATTTTGCTGGGCAACGGCGACCTGGTGCGCGTGCTGGCGCGCGAAGAAGCCAAGGTCTTCGTGCTGGGCGATGTGCTGCTCCCCGCCACCCAAACCCTGCGCAACGGCCGCCTCACGCTCAACGAAGCGCTGGGCGAATCCGGCGGCGTCAGCCCGGTGTCTGGCGACCCGCGCCAGATCTTTGTCATTCGTGCGGCCAACCAGGCGCAGCCCGAAATCTATCACCTCGACGCCCATTCCCCCACCGCCTATGCCCTGGCCGAAGGCTTCGAGCTGCAAGCGCGCGACGTGGTCTATGTAGACCCCGCCCCGCTGGTCCGCTGGAACCGCGTCATCAGCCTGATCCTGCCCAGCGCCATCGCCGTCAACACCTCGCGTGACGCGACCAACTGATGAACGTCATCCTCACCCTGTGCATCGGCAACATCTGCCGCAGCCCGCTGGCGCAAGGCCTGCTGGCCAAGCACTTGCCCGGCCACACCGTGTGGTCGGCCGGGCTTGACGCCCTGACCGGCCAGCCGGCAGACCCGCTGGCGGTGCAGATCGCCACCGAACATGGCTTTGACATCCGTGCCCACCGGGCGCTGCAGGTCACCAGCTTCCTGTGCCAAAAGTCAGACCTCATTCTGGTCATGGAGCAGTCGCACAAAAGCCAGCTTGAGCAACGGTTCCCAGGGGTGCGCGGCAAGGTCTATACCCTGGGCCAATACGGCCAGTTCGACATTGCCGACCCCTACCGCCAGCCCCGTGAAGCTTTCGACACCGCCTATGCCGCCATAGCCCAAGGCGTGGCCGACTGGGTGCCGCGTATCCGTCAGCTCAGTTAAATAAAACAAATAAAACAATTCCCAACGCATGAACTCTTTCTCCCAAACTCCCCAGCCCACCATGCTCGCGCCTCAGGACGACGAGGACAGCATCAACCTGCTGGAACTGCTGGACGTGGTGCTGGACCAGCGCTGGCTTATTGCCGGTGTGACGGCGCTGGTGCTGGCGCTCGGTGGCGCCTATGCCTTTATGGCCACGCCCATTTTTGAAGCCAACTCGCTCATCCAGGTCGAAGACAGCAAGGGCGGCAGCATGAACAGCCTGCTGGGCGACATGGGCAGCATGTTTGACATCCAATCGCCCGCCACGGCCGAAATCGAAATTTTGCGCAGTCGCCTGGTGGTGGGCCAGGCCGTGAGCAACCTGCAGCTTGACCTGAACGTCAGCCCCAAATATGTGCCTGTGGTGGGCCGCTGGCTGGCCCGGCGCGCCACAGAGCCGTCCACGCCCGGCTTCCTGGGGCTAGGTGGCTACGTCAGCGGCACCGAGGCGCTGCAAGTGGGCTATTTCAAGGTGCCGCCAGCGCTGGAAGGCGATCGCTTTACCGTGGCATTGACCGCCCAGGGCTACACGCTGCAATCGTCCGATGGCGAGGCGCTGGGCCAAGGCCAATTTGGCCAGCCGATGACCTTCAAAAGCAACGGCGCCTCCGGCGAACTGCTGCTGGCCGGCGCGGTGGGCCTGCCCGGTGCCGAGTTTTACATCGCGCGCTCATCGCAACTGGCTGAAACCGAGCAACTGCAACGGGCCCTGAACATCACCGAGCAAGGCAAGCAATCCGGCGTCATCAGCGTCAGCCTCGAAGGCAAAGACCCGGCGCTCACCGCCCGCACCCTCAACGAAATCGGCACCCTCTACGTGCGCCAGAACGTGGAGCGCAAAGCCGCCGAGGCCGAAAAATCCATCAGCTTCCTCAACACCCAGCTGCCCCAGCTGCGCCAAGAGCTGGAATCGTCCGAGGGCAAGTTCAACCAGTTCCGCAACCAGAACGGCACCTTTGACCTGACCACCGAGGCCAAGGCCTTGCTGGACCAGGCCGTCACCTTGCGCGTGAAGCTGGTGGAGCTGCAACAAAAACGCAAAGAACTTGAATCGCGCTTTACCGCCCAGCACCCCAGCGTGCAGGTGATTGATGGCCAGATCAAAGACATCACCGCCCAGATTGGCAGCATGGAAGGCAAGGCCAAAACCTTCCCCAACGTCGAGCAAGACCTGCTGCGCCTGACGCGCGACGTCAAGGTCAACAACGAGCTGTACACCGGCCTGCTCAACAGCTTCCAGCAACTGCGCCTGGTCAAAGAAGGCAAGGTGGGCAACGTGCGCATTGTCGACGTGGCTGCCGTGCCCGAGCGCCCGGTCAAACCCCAGCGCAAACAGCTGGTGGCCATTGCCGCCGTGCTGGGCCTGCTGGCCGGGCTGGGCCTGGCCTTTTTGCGCAACAGCCTGCGCCCCGGCATCAAAAACGCCGACGACATCGAGCAACACCTGGGCCTGCCTGTGTTTGCCACCGTGCCGCATTCCAAAGAACAGGTGGCTTTGAACGCCGACATGGCAGCCCAAAAACCCGGCGTGCACCTGCTGGCCAGCACGCACCCCGAAGACCCCAGCATCGAGAGCCTGCGCAGCCTGCGCACCGCGCTGCAATTTGCCATGCTCGACGCGCCCAACAACCTGGTGCTCATCAGCGGCGCCACCCCCGCCATTGGCAAAAGCTTTACCAGCGCCAACTTTGCCGCGGTGCTGGGCGCCGGTGGCAAGCGCGTGCTGCTGGTGGACGCCGACATGCGCAAGGGCCACATCCACAAATTCTTCGGCCTGTCGCGCGGCCACGGCCTGAGCGAGCTGATTGCCGGCAGCCAGCCGCTGGCACAGGTGCTGCACAAGAGCGTGTCAGCGCAGGTGGACCTGATCACCACCGGCACGCTGCCGCCCAACCCGGCCGAGCTGCTGATGTCACCCACCACCGTGCAACTGCTGCAAACCCTGGCCAGCCAATACGACATCGTGCTCATCGACACCCCGCCGGTGCTGGCCGTGTCAGACACCCAGGTACTGGCGCCACAGGTCGGCACCGTGTTTTTGGTGGCGCGCGCCGAGGTCAGCACGCTGGGCGAGCTGCAAGAGTCCGCCAAACGCCTCAAACAATCCGGCGTGGCCGTGCGCGGCGTGATCTTTAACGACGTCAACACCGCCAAACGCCGCTACGGCTACGGCACCGGCTACGGCTACAAGTACAGCCGCTACCGCTACACCCAATACCAGTACGGTAAG
>JALNWC010000335.1 GCA_023231075.1 Rhodoferax sp. | reverse complement strand
CAACGGCGAATCCCAGGGTGTGGTGCCGTTCCTGAAAGTGGTCAACGACACGGCCGTGGCAGTGAACCAGGGCGGCAAGCGCAAGGGTGCGGTCTGCACCTATCTGGAAACCTGGCACCTCGATATCGAAGAATTTCTGGAGCTGCGCAAGAACACCGGCGACGACCGTCGCCGTACGCACGACATGAACACCGCCAACTGGATCCCCGACCTGTTCATGCGCCGCGTCATGGAAAAAGGCCAGTGGACGCTGTTCTCGCCGAACAAGGTGCCCGACCTGCACGACAAGTTCGGCATCGCCTTCGAGCAGGCTTATGTCGCCTACGAAGAGAAGGCCGCGCGCGGCGAGATCAAGCCGTACCGCACGGTGCAGGCCTGCGACCTGTGGCGCAAGATGCTGACCATGCTGTTCGAGACCGGCCACCCCTGGATCACGTTCAAGGATGCCTGCAACATCCGCTCACCGCAACAGCACGCGGGCGTGGTGCACTCCAGCAACCTGTGCACCGAGATCACGCTCAATACCAGCAACACCGAGACTGCGGTCTGCAACCTGGGTTCGGTCAATTTGCTGCAGCATTTGAACGATGGCAAGGTGGACCACGCCAAGCTGCAAAAGACCATCACCACCGCCATGCGCATGCTCGACAACGTGATCGACATCAACTACTACGCAGTCAAAAAAGCGCGTGACTCCAACCTGCGGCACCGCCCGGTGGGTCTGGGCCTGATGGGCTTCCAGGACAGCCTGTATGCGCTGCGCCTGCCCTACGGCAGCGACGCGGCAGTGCAGTTTGCCGACGAATCCATGGAAGCCATTTGTTATTACGCTTACCAGGCCTCGACCGAGCTGGCGCGTGAACGCGGCCAGTACTCCAGCTACAAGGGCTCTTTGTGGGACCAAGGCATCCTGCCCATCGACACGCTCGACCGGCTCGCGCAAGAGCGGGGTGGTTTTGTGGAGGTGGACCGTTCCAGCACGCTCGACTGGGACGCATTGCGCCGGAAAATTACCCAACACGGCATGCGCAATTCCAACTGCGTGGCCATCGCGCCCACGGCCACGATTTCCAACATCATCGGCGTGGATGCCTCCATTGAGCCCTGCTTTGGCAACCTGTCGGTCAAGTCCAATTTGTCGGGCGAGTTCACCATCATCAACAGTTACCTGGTGCGCGACCTCAAACGCCTGAACCTGTGGGACGATGTCATGGTCATGGACCTCAAGCATTTTGATGGTTCGCTGGCCCCCATCGACCGGGTCCCCCACGAAATCAAGTCGCTCTATGCCACCGCCTTTGAAGTGGAGACCCGTTGGCTGGTGGAAGCCGCTGCGCGTCGCCAGAAATGGATTGACCAGGCGCAGTCACTCAACATTTACATGGCCGGCGCGTCAGGCAAAAAGCTCGATGACACCTACAAACTGGCCTGGGTGCGCGGCCTCAAAACCACCTACTACCTGCGCACCCAGTCGGCCACCCACGTGGAGAAATCGACCGTGACTGCGGGCCGTTTGAATGCCGTCTCGTCAGGTGGCGACATGGCTGGGCGAAGCGGCGTGAGCGCACTTGAGGCAGCGGCCGAAGCGGCACGTCGGCAGATGGCCGCCATCCCTGCCACTGACGTCAAGTTTTGCGGCGTCGACGACCCGACTTGCGAGTCTTGCCAGTAGTCATGCCAAGCGCCCGGTGAATGCGATGTTGGCACGCCACAGTGCCGCCTCCAATCGCTTGGTGCATGAACAAACCTCTTTCTATTTTTAACGCCAAATCTGATAATTCACCGATTGGAAAAAACATGTTGACCTGGGACGAAGAAGTCATACCTACTGCCAGTTTGCCGCCCACGGCGGCCAGCCGTCCGGACCCGCTGATGGCAGCGCGTTTTGCCAGTCCATCCGCGACGTTGGCCGAGGCGGCATCCTCACTGAATACGTCCAGTCTGGCGCTGCCACAAGCACACAAGCTGCCCTTGGCTACCCCGCAGCGGCGCGTCAATGCCGCCGACAAGCGCATCATCAACGGCAAGACCGATGTCAACCAGCTGGTGCCCTTCAAATACAAATGGGCCTGGGAAAAATACCTGTCAAGTTGTGCCAACCACTGGATGCCGCAAGAGGTCAACATGACGCGCGACATTGCGCTGTGGAAGGACCCCCATGGCCTGTCCGAAGACGAGCGACGCATCGTCAAGCGCAATCTGGGATTTTTCGTCACGGCCGATTCGCTGGCGGCCAACAACATCGTGCTCGGCACCTACCGCCACATCACCGCACCCGAGTGCCGCCAATTCTTGTTGCGCCAGGCTTTTGAGGAAGCGATTCATACCCACGCCTACCAGTACATTGTGGAATCGCTGGGCCTGGACGAAGGCGAGATCTTCAGTGCCTACAACGAGATCCAGTCGATCCGGGACAAGGACGAGTTCCTGATCCCGTTCATCGAAGCCATCATGGACCCGCAGTTCAAGACCGGCACGCCAGAGGCCGATCAGACCCTGCTCAAGTCACTGATCGTGTTTGCCTGCCTGATGGAAGGCCTGTTCTTCTATGTCGGCTTCACCCAAATCCTGGCGCTCGGCCGACAGAACAAGATGACGGGCGCCGCCGAGCAATACCAGTACATCCTGCGCGACGAGTCCATGCACTGCAACTTCGGTATTGACCTGATCAACCAGCTCAAACTGGAAAACCCGCAACTCTGGACCGCAGCATTCAAAGCCGAAATCAAAGCCTTGTTTGAAACGGCGGTCGACTTGGAATACCGCTACGCAGAAGACACCATGCCGCGTGGCGTGCTGGGCATGAACGCCTCCATGTTCAAGGGCTACCTGCGCTACATTGCCAACCGCCGCGCCACGCAAATTGGACTGGAGGCGCTGTTTCCCAACGAAGAAAATCCGTTCCCCTGGATGAGTGAAATGATCGACTTGAAGAAAGAGCGTAATTTCTTCGAAACGCGTGTCATCGAATACCAGTCTGGCGGCGCCTTGTCCTGGGAATAACAGCGACCCATGACCCACCTCATTTCACAAGTATCTGAACCATCTCACGGTGGCCAGGTCTTGTTGCCCCCCGTTCATGATGCTGGGAACCTGCCCAACACCATGGATCACTTGACGTGCATGATTTTCGTCAAGTGCTCTTTGCAAATTGATCAAGGAGATTGACATGGCCACTGCAAAAAAACCTGCAGCCAAACCTGCCGCCACACCCGTAGCAAAAGCTGCCGCAAAACCAGCGGCTAAACCAGTCGCAAAAGCTGCAGTCAAGCCGGCTGCAAAAGCTGCTGCCAAACCAGCCGCAAAGGCTGCGGCCAAGCCCGCTGCAAAAGTTGCTGCCAAACCCGCTGCGAAGGCTGCGACCAAGCCCGCTGCAAAGGCTGCGGCCAAGCCGACGGCAAAAGCTGCGGCCAAACCCGTTGCAAAAGCTGCCGCCAAAAAGGCAGCGCCAGCAAAAAAAGCAGTTGCCGCACCAGCTGCGCATACCAAGCTCAATCCTCAGGCAGCCTGGCCGTTTCCGTCCGGCGTCAAACCCTGATCAATCATTTATCCGGATGCCCCAGCCCGATGCCGAAATTGCATCGGGCTGGCTGTCAGGGATAGAAAATCAGCAAACGATAGCCCTGCGCACGTGCGCCTGTGGCCTCTTCCCGGATACGCACATAGGCCGTCACCGACCATTCGCCTGTCGGGCCCACCGACTCAAGCAGGGTACCCAGCTCGGCAGGGGTGAAAATTCGTCGCATCACAGCTTGCTCCGCCAGATCGGTCAAGGTCAATTCAATCGAGGGCAAAGCCACGGCATGGCGCGCCTTGTTTTTGACGACAAAACGCAATTCGAAGGTATCCTGACCCACCTGATGAAACGTCGCAGACTCGGTCGTCAGGTTTTCAATGCCTTGCAAAGAGGACACGCGACAGTCCAGAACCTCACAAGCCGATACCAGCGCAGGCTTCAGTTCCGGCAACAAGGCAGCCCATCGGTCCCGTTCGCGATACAAACCCTGAAGT
>JALNWC010000334.1 GCA_023231075.1 Rhodoferax sp. | reverse complement strand
GCGCCGTTGATCGCGCTGTATCGCTTCTACTTTTATGGCCACCAATTGGCCCAGGCCCGGGCCGTGGGTGAAGACGCGCTGGCCATTGCCCGCACCGCGCTAGGCCCCGATTTTGGCGACACAGCGCCGGATGACGAGACCACGCGCGGCGATGCGGCGGTGCGCTTTTATCTGTTCACGCTCAAGGGCCTGGCCTACCTCAACATGCGCCTGGGCGACATGGCCGAGGCGCATTGGATGCTCGGCGAACTGCGCCGTCTCGACCCGCAGGACCATGTCGGGGGTGCCCTGCTGTTTCATGTGCTCAGCCGCCATGAAAAGGGTGAAACCGCCGACCTGGCTGCGGCCTACCCGGTGCGCGGCTGGGGCGCTGCCAGGTCATGAACACAGCCACCGCCCCTGAAGCCGCTGCCAGAGGCGCTGGCGTGCGCGCGCCGCAAGACGATATCGCCGCGCAGCATTGGCAAGGCGGCCCCATCCGCTGCGGTGACTGTGAATACGCCTACCTTCTTTCGATGGGCGAAGGCCAGGGTTGTGAGCCGGGCCATGCCTGCATGCAGGACGCTTATGCACGCCGGATAGACCGTTTCTTTCGCTGGAACCCGATGCTCAGTGATGACCAGCTTGGCCACGACTACTTCGAGGTGCGCGCCATTGCCGCGCGCCGGGCCAGTGTGTTCCGCCTGACGGCACTGATCAAGGATTCGGATGAAACCGTGCGCCTGCAGGTGGCGCTGCGCCTGCCCCAGGCGCTGTTGGCCAAACTGGTGAACGACCCGCACCGCGAGGTGCGCATCCGCGTGGCCCAGCGCCTGGCGCCGCCCGAACTGGCGGCCTTGCGCCATGACCCGGACTACGGCGTGCGCGAACTGGTGGCGCAACGCCTGTCCCCGGCCCTTTTGCCCACCATGGCCCATGACCCCGACCGCGCCGTGCGCATGCGCGTGGCGCAGCGGCTGGACATGCCCGCGCTGCTGCGCATGGCAGACGACGTGGATGCCGACGTGCGCCGCGTGGTGGCTGAACGCCTGCCGGTGGCCTTGTTGTCGCGTCTGGCACATGACAGCGACTGGCGCGTGCGCTGGGAAGTTGCCCAGCGGGCCGACACCGACACATTGGAAGCCATGCACAACGATGACGAGTCCGAGGTACGCCAGGCGGTGCATGAGCGTCTGAAAAACAATGTCATCGAGATCGGAGCTTCCCATGGCTGACATCAACCGCGACGATGCCGAGATCGAGCTGGCGCATCCCCCCCGTTTCAGCTACGGCGAGCGGGTGATTGCGCGTTCGGTGGTGCGCAACGACGGCACCTACAACGGCCGCGACATCGGCGAGGTGCTGGTCAACAAGGGCGAGGTGGGCTACGTGATCAACATCAACACCTTCCTGCAGCAGTTCTACATCTACGCGGTGGACTTTGTTGAATCCGGCCACCGCGTCGGCATGCGTGCCAAGGAACTTTGTACGCTGGACAACTTGCCCGACGAGGTGCTGGCGCAGTTGGGCGACAAGAGCAGCGCGCTGCGCAGCATCGGGTCGGCCACGCCCATCGAGGAAAACACATGAACATCACCGCCAACGCCTTGCCGGGTCTTGAGCCCCGCGCACCCGCCTACGCCTGGGGCCAGCGCGTGATCGCGCTGGACGATCTGGTCAACGACGGCAGCTACCCGGACCACCCGGCGGACGCGCTGCTGGCCGCGCGCGGCTCGGTCGGTGAAGTGGTCAACGTGGGCCACGCCCCCGAGTTGAACGAGCCGGTCTACCTGGTGCAGTTTGACGGCTGTGTGGTGGGTTGTCTGGAGATTGAGCTGGTTCCCGCGCCGCCCGGCTTGCTGCCGGAAACCGGGGAACTGACGTGAACATGGCCGCAAGCGTCGCGGCCCCGGCCAGCGCCCAGGTGCTGGACCTGATGGTGCGCCGCCTGGAACGGGCCCTGCGCGAGCGCGTGCGCTACCGTTATGTGCGGCCCCAGGTGCTGCGCGAGGACAGCAGTTTTCGCATCCAGAGCCCGTGCTGCTCGCGCAAGGTCGACCCGAGCGGCGGCGTGATCGACATTGCCCTGCTGGTGCCCCATGAGGGCAGCCACTGGTGCCTGTGTTCGCGTGACCATGCCAACGGCACCTGGGAGCCGCGCTTTCAGGATGCGTCGCTGGACGTCTTGCTGGACTTGTTGTGTGTTGACAGCGAACGCCAGTTCTGGACCTGAAGCAAAGCCGGGCTTCTTCATGATCTACCTCGACCACAACGCCACCACGCCGCCCGCACCCGAGGTGCTTGCCGCCATGCTGCCGGTGCTCTCGGGCCTGTGGGCCAACAGCTCGTCGCAGCACGGGCCGGGGCAGGACGCCAAACGGGCGCTGGGCGCGGCGCGTGGCACCGTGGCGCGGGTGCTGGGTTGCAAGCCGGCGGAGGTGATTTTTACCAGCGGTGCCACCGAGGCCAATCACCTGGCGGTGCGCGGCCTGCTGGCTGCGGCCGCGCCGGGGCGCCGCCGCGTGGTGTTCAGCAGCGTGGAGCATGCCGGCCATTTGCGGCTGGCGCGTGCGCTGCGGGATGCGGGCATGGCGGTGGACCTGATCCCGGTGCGGCCCAATGGCCAGCTTGACTTGGCCGCCGCACAAGCCTTGCTCGGGCCGGACGTGGCGCTGGTCTCGCTGATGGCCGCCAACAACGAAACCGGGGTGCTGATGCCGGTGGCTGAAGTCGCTGAATTGAGCCGGGCTGCAGGCGCCCGCCTGCACGTGGATGCGACCCAGTTCATCGGCAAACAGCCGTTTGATTTTTCACGCTGCGGGGCCGATGCCGTGTCGCTGTCGGCCCACAAGCTGCACGGCCCCAAAGGCGTGGGTGCCTTGCTGCTGCGCCAGGGCGTGGCGCTGGTGCCGCAGACGCTGGGCAGCCAGGAACGGGGCCGGCGCGGCGGCACCGAGAACCTGCCCGCCATCGTTGGCCTGGCTGCCGCGCTTGACTTGTTGGGCGATGTCAGCCAGGAAGCCACCCGCCTGGCCACCCTGCGCGATGCGCTGGAAAGCGGCCTGTGCCAGGCCCTGCCGGCCACCCACGTCTGGTGTCAAAACGTGCCGCGTCTGCCCGGCACCAGCTACCTGCGCTTTGGCACCCTGTCGGTGGACGTGGTGTTGCAGCGGCTCGACCGGCTGGGTGTGGCCGCCTCCAGCGGCGCGGCCTGCTCCTCTGGCGGCAGCGAGCCCTCGCATGTGCTGAGCGCCATGGGCGTGCCTGCTGAAGAGGCACTGGCCGCCGTGCGCTTTTCACTGGGCCGAAGCACCACCCTGGCAGACGTCACGACCCTGTTGAACACCCTGCCCGCGCTGCTTGAGCCACTTTTTAACCCTACCAGGAACCCATGATGAAACTGATGATCCGCAAAGACAGCAAGGGCGTGCTGACCGGCTATGTGCCCAAAAAGGACCTGGAGGAACCTATCACCGCCATGGCCAATCCCGGCATGTGGGGCGGGCTGGTGACGCTGGCCAATGGCTGGCAGTTCGACCTGCCGGAGATGCCCGCCGACACCCCGCTGCCCGTCACCGTGGAAGCCCGGCGCCTCGCGGTGACCGAGGAATAAGGGCAGCGATCATGGCCGTCACCCCCGACTACCTGCGCAGCGCTGCCGAAGTGATCGGTGCCGCGTCTTCACTGCGCGATGCCGCGGCGCTCTGGCGCGCCCGTGACCCTGACATGCGTGTGCTGGTGGTGGACGCGCTGGACATGCGCGATGAAACGCCTGCGCTGTTGCTGGGCCAGCGCCGCGTTTACCTGGCCACCTCCAACGGCCATTGCTGGCACGTGACCGAGCAGCCGCTTGAGGCCACCGCACTCATCCTGACGCAGGACTAAGCATGACCCCCACGCTTGTCACTGTGTGTACTGCGCTGCCCCCCGAGGGGGTGGTGCTTGCTTGGGGCGGCCCGGCGCGGCGGACTTCACCATGACCCCCACGCTTGTCACTGTGTGTACTGCGCTGCCCCCCGAGGGGGTGGTGCTTGCTTGGG
>JALNWC010000333.1 GCA_023231075.1 Rhodoferax sp. | reverse complement strand
TCGCCTTTTCCCCGGCCTATGTGCGCGCCGGGGCTTTGCTGGCCGTGTACAGCACGCCGCCACAGGTGGGCGCGCAGGCGGCACAGTGGGTGCTGGACGTGCTGGCCAATCGGGTCTTGCCAGAGCTGGCTTTGCAGCCGCTTGATTTTGAAATCAGTGTCAACGAGCCGGTGGCCCGGGTGCTGGGCCTGTCATTGGATGTCCAGGCCTTGACCCTGGCCCTGAAGCGCCAGGAGCAGCAGCCATGAGGACGCCTGACATTCGGGTGCGGATGCTGGTGGCAGCGCTGCTGCCGGTTTCGCTGTTGAGCGTGTTGTTATCGGCCGTGTTTTTGATGGCGCGTTTTGACGACATGAGCGCGGCCCACCAGTTACGCACCCGCTCGGTGGCGCGGCAGTTGGCGCTGGCCAGCGAGTTTGGTTTGTTTTCCGGTAACAAGCAGCAGTTGCAGGCTCTGGCGCGCGGTGCCTTGCGGGAATCCGATGTGCGTTGGGTCGCCATTGTCAGTCCGCAAGGCCAAATCATGGCGAGCGCCGGTGTGGCGCGGGGCGACGACTTCCCGCCCTATTCCGAGGTGGAAACGCAGCAGGTCGATGCGCAAGGCTTGATGGATGTGCTGACACAACCGGTTTTTGCCAGTGGTATCCAGCTCGATGATTTGTACGAAGACCCGATCCAAGCCACGCCGGGAAAGGTGGCGCCCCTGGGGCAGGTGGTGGTGAAATTTTCACGTCAGGCGGTGCTGTCGCAACAACGGGACATCCTGTTGCTGGGTGGTTTGATCAGCGCCCTGGGGCTGCTGTTTGGCCTGGTGTTGGCCGTCAGGCTCAGTGCCGGCGTGATTCGCCCCATGATGCGGGTGTCGCATTTGATTGAGCGCATTGGCAAGGGTGATTTCGCCGCCGCGGCCCAGGTGCAGGCGCAGACCTCGCCGCACGACCCGCTGTTCGACTTGCAAAGGAACCTGATGCAGATGGCAGACCGTCTGGCTGGCGCGCGCCAGGATCTTGAGCACCAGGTGAGCGCGGTCACGCAGGCCTTGCGTGAAAAAAAGGAGGAGGCCGAACTGGCAACGCAGGCCAAGTCGCGTTTTTTGGCGGCGGCCAGCCATGATTTGCGCCAGCCCTTGCATGCCCTGGGCATGTTCATCGCGCGCCTGGCCCAGCTGCCGCACGACGGGCAGACGCGCCAGCTGGTCGGCAAGCTGCAAGCCTCGGTGAACGCAATGCAGAATCTGCTGGACGGCTTGCTTGACATTTCGCGGCTGGAGGCCAAGGCCGTGCAGGTCCGGTTTGAAAAATTTCCCCTGATGGCCCTGTTTGAGCGCCTCGAACATGATCTGGCACCGCTGGCCCGGGAAAAAGGCTTGCAGTTGCGCATTCGCAGCTGTTCGGTTTGGGTCCGAAGCGACCCGACCCTGCTGCATCGCATTTTGCTGAACCTGGTGGGCAATGCCTTGCGCTACACCCAAAAAGGCGGGGTGCTGGTGGCCTGTCGCGGCGCAGGCCATGGCCCGAAGGTCAGCATCGAGGTCTGGGACAGCGGTTTGGGGATTGCGCCCGAGCATCAGCAAGACGTTTTCAAAGAGTTTTACCAGGTTGGCAATCCGGCAAGGCAGCGCAGCCTGGGCATGGGTCTGGGCCTGAGCATTGTGCAGAGAAGCTGCCGCTTGTTGACGCATCCGCTGACGCTGTCCTCGCGTTTGGGGGTGGGAACACGCTTTCGCGTCAAGGTACCCAGGGCGGTGCCTGGTCCGGCCCCGAACCTGTTGGCGGCGTCTGAACCGGCCGAAACACCCGGGCCGCTGCAAGGGACGGTGCTGGTGATTGAAGACGACGAGATGGTGCGCCAGGCCCTGGTGGGTTTGCTGCAAAGCTGGGGCATGGCGGTGGCCGAGGCGAGCGACCTGCACAGCGCCCAAGGCTTGATTGAGCAAGGCCTTTTCCCTTGCCTGATCATCAGCGACTACCGACTCAATGCGCCGCTGAACGGGATTCTGGTGGTGGCACGCTTGCGTCAACAACTGGCTTTTCCGGTGCCGGCCTGTCTCATCAGCGGTGACATCGATCCGGCCCTGATCCAGACCGCCAAACAGGCGCAACTGACGCTGTTGCACAAACCGGTGCGCCCGGCCAAATTACGCAACTTGCTGCGTCATCTGTTGAAGGATCAGCGGGATTCGGGTGAAGAGGCCGGGTCATAGCCCCAGCGCTTGGCCTCCAGCGCGGCCTGGGTTCGGGTGCGGGCACCAAAAATCCGCAAAATATTGCTGACATGAAACTTCACGGTTTCCGAGCCGAGTGACAATTTGTCGCAGATTTGCCGGTTCGTCAGACCATTGATCAGTTGAACCAGCACCTCTTGCTGTCGCGGACTGAGTACCGGTGGCGTGTTCAATTTGCCCTGCACCCCCTCGGCGGCTTGGCTCATGGGGCTGAGGTCGGCCGGGTGGTAAGGTTCACCGGCCAATATCTGTCGCAGCGCGTTGAGCAGGGTGTCGCTCAGGCTGGACTTGGTGATGAAGCCGGCCGCTCCGAGCGCCATGGCTTGCTGCACCACGCTGGGATTGGCCGAGCCCGACAAAATGACGACAGGCAACTCAGGGTGCCTTTGCGCAAAAGTTTCCAATGCGCTCAGGCCATTCATGTCGGGCAGCAGGTAGTCCAGCAGCACCAGGTCGAGATCACGATTGAAATGGGCCAGTTCCAGCGCCCGGGTGCAAGTGGCGGCCTGCAGCACGTCGGTTTTTTCGTGAGGGTCAAGGCACTGAAGCACCTGGCAAAGCCCTTCCCGCACGAGCGCATGATCATCAACCACGAGAATCTTCACGGTAGTCGCCTTATGGGTATTCTTACAATCCAACGATCACAAGCAAACGCCTCTATCGCAGGTCGTATTGCTTGGTCCATCATACTAGAAGCCCATGTTTGTCCATTTACGCCTGCACACCGAATTTTCCGTCATTGACGGCACCACCCGCATCGACGAGGTGGTCAAGGCGGCCGCCACGGACGGCCAACCGGCGCTGGCCATCACCGACCTGAGCAACCTGTTTGGTGCCATCAAGTTTTACAAGGAAGGACGCAAGCGGGGGGTCAAGCCCCTCATCGGCGCCGAGGTCTGGCTCGAGGGTCTGGGCAAGGAACTGGGGCAACTCTCGCGCGTGCTGCTGCTGGTGCAAAGCCACGCCGGTTACCTCAATCTGTCCGAGTTGCTGGCACGCGCCTGGACGCAAAACGGCGGCAAGGCACAGGCCAGCGTGAGCCTGGCCTGGCTCAGGGAACTCAGTGGCGGGCTCATTTGCCTGTCGGGTGCGCAAGCCGGGCCGGTGGGGCAGGCCCTGCTGCAGGGCGACGAAGCCCGGGCACTGGACGCCGCGTTGCAACTCGCGGGTGTCTTCACGCACCGCTTTTATCTTGAATTGCAACGCGCCGGTCGCCCGGAGGACGAGTTGCAGGTGACGGCGGCGGTGCAATTGGCCTTGCGCTCGGGCTTGCCGGTGGTGGCCACGCACCCGATTCAATTTCAGTCCCCCGAGGATTTCGAGGCGCACGAGGCGCGGGTGTGCATTGCCGAGGGTGAAATGCTCGCCAACCCGCGCCGCGTGCGTCGCTTCACGCGCGACCAGTACTTCAAGACCAGCGCCGAGATGCAGGCCCTGTTTGCCGATGTGCCTTCCGCTTTGGCCAACAGTGTCGAGATTGCCCGGCGCTGCAACCTGAGCCTGGTGCTGGGCAAGCCACAGCTGCCTGATTTTCCGATTCCACCGGTGAATGGCGTGGTGATGGGGGCGGATGCGTATTTTCGCTACGCCTCGCACGAAGGGCTCAAGGAGCGCATGGCGCATTTGTACCCCGATGCGGTGCAGCGCGACAAGGAAATGCCACGCTATGTGGAGCGGCTCGAATTTGAGCTCGACACCATCCTGAAGATGGGCTTTCCGGGCTATTTCCTGATCGTGGGTGACTTCATCAACTGGGCCAAGAACAATGGCTGCCCGGTGGGGCCGGGGCGCGGTTCCGG
>JALNWC010000332.1 GCA_023231075.1 Rhodoferax sp. | reverse complement strand
GTGGCCAAAATGACTTGCACGCCCAAGCCGGTCAGCACAAACAGTGCTTCGGCCAATAGTTTGATGGCGGCGGGGTTCAGGTTGGACTCCGGCTCGTCCCAAAACAGCGTGCTGCCACGATCAATCACACCATAACGCAGCAGGTAAATCAGCATCGCCAGCTTACGATGCCCTTCGGCCAACAATTGCGACTCCAGACGTGAACCATCGGGGCGCTCAAATACAAGGTCACCGCTGTCAAGCTTCAAATCGCCACCCAGCAGCTTTTGAATGCGTTGCATCACATCAGGCAAAAGAGACGATGCCTCACGCGGCTCCAAAGTGGACATGGCCACGGCCAGGTCGCGGTAGGTCTCATCCAGTGGAAACTCACGGTACCGGTCAAACAAACCAATCAAGCCCTTGAACAACGACACCATTTCCTTGCTCGGCACGAAAACCTGCCTCGGCAAAAAGGCATTGGTGGCTGCCGCGTCGGGCACCACGTCAGGCACCACGCTCGCCTTGAGCGTGCCCAAGGCTTCCTTGTTGCGTTGAATTTGTACATCCCAGGGCATGGACTCAGGCAAGCCAAGCGACCGGAACGGCGGCTCGCTGGACATGCGAATTTGAGCCGTTGGCATGTGCCCACTGACTTCTGCCACCAGCCGCGCACTGCTCTTTTGCCCCTGACGCACCAGCAACCCCAGGTCAGAAACCCGAAACAAGCCCGCCAGACGATCACTAAGATAGGCCTGCGCCCGATCCTTGCCCATCAACCGCAATTGCTTTGCCATCAAATCCGGCCAGGCACGGCTAAACAGGTAGCCCAGCTTGAGCACGTGCGTTTTGCCGGTACCGTTGTCACCGAGGATGACGTTCAGGCCGGGAGAAAATTCAAAAATGGCGTCCTGGAAGACGGTGAATTGGCGGAGGTGGAGGGTCTTTAACACGGTTTGCTTCCCAAAATAAAAGTTATTTAAAAGTCACGCCACCTGCCCTGGCTGCCTTCGGGGCAGCATTCACAGCTTGATCGACAAGTTGTGGACCACCTTCATGTCGTGTTTGCCGTCAAAGAACAGGTCCAACAGGTCGCTGTGGATGGCGCGTCCAACCGGGCCGACATCGACTTTACGACCGACAGGCAACTGCGCAAAGCCCTGATCTAGGCGAATACCACCTTTGATAGATAGCAAGTAGCGGCCATGAATTTTGCTTTGGCTGGATTCGTCTTCCACCATTAACAGCTCGATTGCGCGCCCTGGCTTGAGGTTGGCGGATTTAGCCAGGCTGCGCAGACAGGCCTCGATATCAGACTTGATGCCGGCAGCGTTACCCGCGCCAAGCGCCTCGGCGGCACGCACCCAAAGTGTTATTTTTTGACACTTTCCTTTGGTGGCGAGTTCAAACAGCGCAGTCAAAACGGCGTGGTACGAGCGTTTGAGCGGGTTCAGATAGGGGTCAATCAACGCCACTTCGGGGCTTAACAGCAACAAGATTTTGGAAATTCTGGCGTATTCAGAGGCTACGCCGGCAATGCGCTCTTCCGCCGTTGGTGGCAATTCAAGTTCGTGCAATTGCTGGATAGTTGGTGGCTTGGCCTCAAGTGCGATGAGCCCGTTAAACACCGCAACTGCGCCTCCCAGCATTGGCGCGGCGTTAGGCAACCATGCCTGCTGCACATTCCAGGGCAGGTTGGAGCGCGTCACCAAAGTCAGATTTTCTTTGGCACGTCGAAGCAGCGTTTGCACCCTGGCGGCTTCCACCTCGCCAGCGCTGGAAAACTGCCTTTCGACTTGCGCCGCCCAATCGGTTGGGTAATTGGCCAAGTAGCGCCCGGCGTAGGGGCCAAACGATGCGAGCAACAGCTTCAAGTCACTGGCGTGGCAGCAAACCGCCGGGTCGGCCGCGTAAAGCTCATTCATCCAGCAATTCCTGATCGCGCTCGGCAAAGAACCCGCGCGGCCAGCGGTCCATGAATTCACCGTCTTCGGTGATTCTTAGACGCTTGACGGTGGTGGTGCCGTCGGGGGATGGGTCAAAGTACAGCACGCACACGTCGTCGGCGTTAATTTTGAGTTCCGGGGCGATAGCAGTTTGCAAGTGGGTTTGGCGGATGCGTTTGAGGATGCGCAGTAAAAGGTGTTCGCTGTGGGTTTCGATCAGGATTTGGCGATCTTCGGCGCTGGCTTCGATGAAAACGTCGCCCATTGCTGCTTGCAGTGCGGGATGGATGTGCAATTCTGGTTGTTGCACAGAAAAGACAGATGGACCAATACCACCAAGTGGCCGAAGAATTGTGCAAAGCACCGGCAAAAGATACCCAATACCACTGCCAACATCTTCAAATAGATGCTTTCGACCTTTACCATCTCGCAGGAATATTTCGAATATATAACCAAAATCATATGGTTGTAACTTTACTCCCTGAACTGCAGCTTCTGAAGCCTCCTTTGACAAAATAACTCTATAATCAAAATCAATTCGATACCCTTGATCCAAAAATAAATGATCCGATAGTATTCTATTTACATTTTCCGAGTAATCCTTTTTTAGCCCATCATACAAAAATCTTGTCAACTCTGAGGTAAGGGAGTACATCAATCCACTATAAATGGAATCATTTTTCTTAAGATCCCAAAAATTCATATCGTCAATAAAATCATTAAAACATCCAATTTTAAATATCAAATCACTGCGTTTAGGAATTTCACGTGACGCATCCACCTTATTTTGTTTAAATGAAAACTTGGAAAAATCACCTAGCGTTACCAATAAAAAACCATGCAACATAAATGAAATTTCATCAATTGCGTCAAGTATTCCTGAGTTTTCATAAACTTCAGGTGCATTAACTTTTCCATCTAGACTTACTTTTCGATTTAAATTCCAGTACAACCATCTTCCCCACCTGTCTAGTTGACCTGATGGATTTAGGCCAGCAACCCCTTCAAGGATCGTAAAACATCCATCAGTGTAGGAAACATGTTTTGAATATTTTTCAGCCACTTCATGAAAGTTGAATTCTGATTGAAAATTATGGAATACATGATGATCAAGATATACAGAAAAGTTGGCATCTTTGTAGCTTATTAACGTTTTTGAATCTATTAAAAATTCAAAATCAA
Source organism: Rhodoferax sp. (assembly GCA_023231075.1). Classification (GTDB taxonomy): domain Bacteria; phylum Pseudomonadota; class Gammaproteobacteria; order Burkholderiales; family Burkholderiaceae_C; genus Rhodoferax. Next base: position 917 of record JALNWC010000332.1, on the reverse strand, counting down.
AGTCAAACAATGAAAATACTTCTTCACCAACAAAATCTGATCCATCAAAAAACCAACGACTTTCAATTAAGTGTTCTTTTGAGGCATTTATTACATTCTCAGACAAAAATCGACCAAGACGTTTAGGAACAGAAATTTCAATTGGATCATTCGAAAAATGAATTTGGGAAACACAAATACTGAACCTTTCAGACCGATGATTTCCATTATCACCTTGACGTCGCCAATGACGATTTAAAAGTAGTTCAATTTCCTCCAAAGTGGATTTGATCCGCGGGAATGTCGGTAAAAATGGTAATGTACTATTGCTCTTATGAACTTCGCACTTTAATAACTCAGTATAAAGCTCAAGAGCATCCTGAACCGCACTCTTGCCTGCTGAATTCGGGCCAAAAAGCAATGTCAGCCGATCCAAAGGGATGTACGTAGGCTTATCAAAAATCTGAAAACCTTCCAGAGTAATACTGACAATGGGATTTGTTTTATTTGCGGTCATGGTTTCAATTTCAACTTATGCTGAGGAAGCTCCAAGGTCCTTATTCAAGCTCCGATGCGCACTGCCGCAAAACCTGTTCAGCAATCGGCCCAAAAAACTGCCGGGTCAGACTGAAAAACCGGCTTAATTCACGCCTCGCCGGCACTAGATCAACTGCAGCCAGGTCAGGCAGACTCCAGCCTTTTGCCAAGTGATCCTGAAACAGATCGTCCAATTCCGCCCACCATTGTTTTCTTCGCGTTTGAAGAAATGCGCTGTTGAGGTTCAATGTCTCAATGGTGTAAATGGCCTTGGCTTGGTCACTATCAGCAAGGCCATGACTCGGCACCACCCGCCCATCAGACAGGTAACTGAAGTAACGGGCGCAATCGGGCTGGTGGCATTCAACAAACATCGCCATGTCAGGTGCCTGCTGTTTTCC
>JALNWC010000331.1 GCA_023231075.1 Rhodoferax sp. | reverse complement strand
TGATGTGGCCGGCGTTCTGCAGGCGCACAAATTCGCTGCCCCAGGCCCGCGCATAGGCGCCGGCGGTGCGCACCGGGCAATAGGGGTCGGTGTTGCTGGCCACGATGATGCTTTTGAACGGCAATGGCTGGTAGGGCACGGGCGCAAAGTCATTCAGCACGCTGCGGCGCTCGGGGTCGGCAGGGGCCACCAACAAGGCACTGGCAATGCGCGCAGCCGCCTCGGGCGGCAGATGGGCGGTGGCGATGCAACCCAGGCTGTGCGCCGCGATCACCACCGGTTGCGCTTGCGCCAGAATGGTTTGCGTGATGGATGCCACCCAGGCTTTGCGGGTCGGGCTCACCCAGTCGTCCTGCGTGACGCGCACCGCGCCCGGCAACTCATGGGTCCACAGGCTTTGCCAGTGGCCAGGCGGCGAATCGCGCCAGCCGGGAATGATGATGATCGGGACCATGGTGGGGTGCTGCAGCGCTGCGTCGAAGTTGAAGGAAATCGGATTGTGTGCGCGGTTGGTTAAAACCCAAACAACTTTATTTCTATTTCATTATTCACAAATGAATATATAAAAGTCGTTCTGTTCAACGGAGGTCGCGGGTCGTGCCAAGGGCATCGGCTTACTTCTTCAGGTAAATCTGGTCGAAGAAGCCGCCATCGGCAAAATGGTCCTTGGCTGCCTTGCTCCAGCCGCCAAAGGCTTCGTCGATGGTGAACAGCTTGAGCTTGGGCAACTGCTTGACGTACTTGGCCTGGAACTTCTCGGAAATCGGGCGGTAGAAATTCTTGCCGGCAATGTCCTGGCCTTCGTCGGTGTACAGGTATTCCAGGTAGGCGGTGGCCACGGCACGGGTGCCCTTTTTGTCGACGTTCTTGTCGACCACGGTGACCGGTGGCTCCGCCAAAATGCTCAGAGACGGGTAAATGATGTCGACCTTGCCGCCAAACTCTTTTTCCAGCAGGTGGGCTTCGTTTTCCCAGCTGATGAAGACATCGCCCTGACCGCGCTGGGCAAAGGTGATGGACGAGCCGCGCGCGCCGCTGTCAAGCACGGGCACGTTGGCATACAGTTTGCCGACGAAGTCCTTGGCTTGCGCCTCGCTGCCGAACTTGCGCTTGGCAAATTCCCAGGCCGCCAGGTAGTTCCAGCGCGCGCCGCCCGAGGTTTTGGGGTTGGGGGTGATGACGCTGATGCCGGGTTTGATCAGGTCGTCCCAGTCCTTGATGCCCTTGGGGTTGCCCTGGCGCACCACCAGAACGATGGTCGAGGTGTAAGGCGACGCGTTGTGCGGCAAGCGCTTTTGCCAGTCCGCCGGAATCCAGCCGCCGTTGTTGTGAATGGCATCCACATCGCCGGCCAGCGCCAGCGTGACGACATCGGCCTCCAGCCCGTCGATCACCGCGCGCGCCTGCTTGCCCGAGCCGCCATGGGATTGTTTGATGGTCACGTCCTGGCCGGTTTTGGCTTTCCAGTGTTTGACAAAAGCGGCGTTGAACTCGGTGTAGAGCTCGCGCGTGGGGTCGTAAGACACGTTGAGCAGGGTCACCGCCTGCTGGGCGCTGGCTACAAAAGCAGCGCCAGAGAGCACGGCGGCAGCCGCCAGGGTGAGCGCACGGCGGGAAATAAAAGCAGTTCTTGATGTCATGTTGGCGTCCTCAAAAATTCATTGCCAAAGTGCAATGAAACGGATTCTGAGGGGCGATCGTCAAAACAGGAACTACTGATTTTTTACTTCTTAATTACCAAATCATATATGTGGAATTTCTGCCAATCGCAAACATCCACCTGCAGATCATGGGTCAATCGTGCCATGCGTTTTGCGCCAGTCGGCATGCGCTTGCGGAAAGGCCGCCTGCAGGCGCGCCAGATAAAAGTCGGCCTCCGCATCACGGCCCAGCAGCCGGGCGCTGTCGATCACGATCTCGACCACGCGCGCCTCAGGTGAAAAATGCAGCAGTTCCTTGGCCAGCCCATTCATCTGCCCTGCGTTGGCGGGAGTCAGGTCGGTGATGGTGAGTTCGGCGAAACGGATCTCGTCACGAAACAGCCGCACCGGTCGCGTTTTGTCCAAGGTGTTTGACCGGTAGGCCGGGGCGCGTTGTTCGGGGGGCCGGTAGATCTGGCTGGCCAGATGGTATTGCCAGCCGGCCAGCGCGCAAAACGTCAGCAGCATGCCCGCCCCGGTGGCTTGCAGGTAAGGCGCCAGCGGCCTGTGTGTCTGGCCGCTCGCGGGCAGCAGCAGCCAGACACACAGGCCGCTGGCCATCTGGAACGGGCCGTACCAGAGCGGGTATTCCAGCAGGCTGTGCAGCACAATGACCGCCAGAATCGCCCAGGCCATGTGCCGGGTGGGATCCAGTTCACGCCAGGGCCGGGCGCGCCAGACCAACCACAAGCCGCCGCCGCATAACAGCAACGCCAGCGGCAGGCCCAGCGCCACCGCCAAGTGCAGCGGCAGGTTGTGGGCGTTGTCCAGGATGTCGCAAAAGCGCGCACCGGGGTAGAGCGTGATGAAGTGGGCGTAGTCGAGCTCGCCCCAGCCCCAGCCGAGCCAGGGTTTTTGCGCAATCAGATACAGCACATTGCGCCACAAGGTCAGGCGGCTGGCACATACCGAATCGCCCGCGCGCAGCCGGGCCCAGGCCCCGCGGCTCGAAGGGTCCAGCCCGGCCAGCCACGGCAGCGCCCAGTTGGCCACCGCGTAGCCCAGCACGGCGGCCAGCAGCACCCAAGGCAGCGCAGAAGCTGTCGGCGTCGGCGTCGCTTGACGGCGGGCGCGGTGCCGCCAGTGCAGGCTCAAGGCCACCACCAGCAACAGCTGCAACAAGCCGGTGCGCGACGAGGAGGCGGCGTTGCCGGCACCCAGCAGCACGGCCAAGGCCATCGCCAGGCCGAACCGACCCGTGTGTCGCCCGGCGCCATCAGGCGACGTTTGCGCAGCCCACCACAGCAAGGCCGCCAGACCGATGGTCATCAGGCTGGCAAACTGGTTGCGCTGGCGCAGGTTGCCGTAAGCCAGGCCCACCTCGGTGTGGTTGGCCCACACCCCGAGCCCGCTGGTGGCGCCAAAATACTGCAGCAAGCCGATCACGGCGCTCACGCACGCGGCCATCAGCCAGGCGCCGGCCATGGCGTGCACCCAGCGCTGCCGTGCTGCGGGGCTGCGGTCGCCCGCTCGCAACAGCAGCAAGCCAGCCACACAAGCCCAGGCAAACAGCAGCGGCACCACGGCGGCGCTCGGCCCGGGCGAAAACGGATTGAGCCAGGGCAGCGTGATGAGGAGGGCAAGGCCAAACAAACGCATAAAAAAGGGAGTTACCCGCAGTAGAAATCAGGAGGCGCGATTCTCGCAGTTGCCGCGGCGGGCGCTGTTGGGTCGGCGTGCCACGGTGTTTTGAAAGCGCGGCAAAATCGGCGCCTACTGAATGAGTGCCCACCATGTCCAAAGTCAAAAAAATTGCTGCCATTGCCGGAGGCTCGTCGGACGAGCTTGAAGCCGCTTTTTATGAGGCGATGCAAAACGCCGACCTGGATCGGCTGATGGCCTGCTGGGCCGATGAAGACGAGGTGGTGTGCGTGCAGCCGGGCGGCCCGCGCATGGTGGGCCTGGGCGCGATCCGCTCGGCCTTTGAGGCCATGTTCAACAACGGCAGCATTCGGGTCCGGCCCGAAGCCGTGCGCAAGGTGGAGAGCCTGGGAAGCGCGGTGCACAGTGTGCGCGAGCGCATTGAACTGCTGACCCCCGAGGGACCGATGGAGGCGGTGGTGATCGCCACCAACGTCTACCACAAGACGGCACAGGGCTGGCGCCTGGTGGCGCACCACGCCAGTCCCGGCAGCGCCCGCGAGCCCCATGACGTCACCGAAATGGCGCCGGTTTTACATTGAATTACCACGCACCCTGGTGGCTGCCCGGTGGCCATGCCCAGACCATTTGGCCCGCCCTGCGCGGTCGCGCTGGTCACCCGCCGTGGCCACCCTACCGGCGCGAGCGCTGGACCACGCCGGATGAAGACTTTGTCGACGTGGACTGGC
>JALNWC010000330.1 GCA_023231075.1 Rhodoferax sp. | reverse complement strand
TGCGGCCCACAGGGGAAAACAATCACATTGGGTCACAAAGCCCCTTTGTGACCTTGGCAAACAAAATTTGCTCGACACCAATTTCCGCCGCCATTTTTCAGCGGATTTACGCCGCCGTTAACAGCGCCTTTTGTCCCCTTGGCCGACGACTTTGATATACGCATTGACGCAGTCGGAGACGCGCTGATTGACCGCCACCAAGCGGTCTTCGAGCTTCGTGCGCAACCCGGTCAATGTTTCTGCAATGGGTGACTGCAAAATGGGCTGCCCGATTTCAGCAAGGACGGCGTCTTTGTGGCTCCAGCGGGCATCGCTGATCAGGTCGTCCTCGAACTGCCGGAATTCATTGCTGTGATTGACGTACAAGTCCCCGGACTCCAGCGCGTTGCGCAACAGCCGGTAGACCAGAAACTCGTAGCGATCAACGTCCAGGGTTTTGTGCTTTTCTGCGCCCTCGACGGATTCAACATACAGGTGCTTTTTGAGACCCAGGGGAATCACGGCTTCAGGGAACTTCGAGGAATCTGCCTGCCGAAGCGACTTGTTCTGACGCAGCAGCGTTTGCATCATTGAGATTGCCCGGACCAGCGGGGCATCCTCTAACCGACCAGCAAAATCGACGTCGCAAAAGAGATGGCGCAAGTTGCGTCTGATGGTTGACGACAGCCTGGTGAAGTAGCTCCACTCATAGTCGAGCTTGTCAAAGGCAACGTTTCCCAGGTAATTGGTCACCGACGGAAAAGCCGCTGGCTCCAGCAAGCCGAAAGCACGTTCTTTGACCGTGGAAAATGGGCAATCACTCGCGATTGACTCATCCACAAAGAGGCCCAGCACTTCGCCGGCCGCCTTCAAATTGCTGTTGGCCTCTTCTGATGCCTGCAGCATGGCCACCTTTGCCGCCAGTTTGGCTTGCTTGTCGAATTGCCCAACCAGGTGAATGAACGCTTCAATCAAGTTGTCGTTGATTTGGCGAAATCGGTGGAAGGCAAAGCACAGTAGATACAGGCGTACCGTGGAGGCATCCATGCGACGTAGCTTGTAGACAGTGTAGAACTGGACCAGACCGGCGTAATACTTGATGCTCTCACTGGACAAGGTGGCATCAATCAGAAATGTTTGGGCGAAGGAATGCAAGGGGGCCAACTGTTTGCGGCGATCCACCTCCTGGCGCAGTTCTTTGTTGCTGAAATCATTTGCCTCGTGTTTCAAAACGTTGATCAGATGGATTTTGTCGTCGGCCTGCAGCAGGGCATTGAGAGATTGCTGGAGGTTGGCGGGCAGTGAGGCATCCAGTTTTCTTGTGACACGCTTGCGCTCATCGATGACAGCCTGGCTCACAAGATCCTGCAAAAACGTGTACCCCGGCGCGACCGTGCGCTGGTTTGACAGGTGTTCCAACACTTCACGCAAAATGAATTTTGGCTGGGTCGACAGCATCGCCGCGCGTTGTGCAAAGGCAATCAACGCCTGCTTCTCGTCGCCACCACACAGGCGGTAGCCTAAAAGCCCAAGGATGATTCTTTGCTGGGTCAGCCGGGTGGGCTTGGACAAGGGTCCTACCTCGGTCATCAACCTGCCAGGGTAATAGCGCGTCAGGATATGGTTGATGTCAGGTCGAACATAGTCAAGGCTGACAACGAAAAACTGTGCCTTGGCTTTGAAGTAACCCAGTTGCAGTACCAGATGGACGCCCGCCGTGATGGTGCGCGCGGCGTCGATGGTCGCTCGCTCCTCGGGGCTCAAATCGAAGTGGATATGTCGTTCACCTTCGGTGAAGTGCGGCATGCCAAAAAGGCTGTCAATCTCCTCGGTGCAGAGAATGGAAAGGCGCCTTGAAGCCTGTATTTTGGTGCTTGGCAATGCGGTCGTACTCCAAAGGCCGGCGCAGCCGTACGCTGAGCTCGCGAAAGTGAAATGGGGATCGAGAGGGGTTGCTGCAAAGTAATGCTGATATTGGTTGCCCTGCCTGCCATTTCACATGTGTTTTGTGAAAGGCGACAGCAAAAATCCGGTGAAAATGTTGTGCTAACAAGACTCCTATTGCGATAATCCTTCTTATCACTATAGCAAATGCAACATCCATAACTGGCATCCATGAAAAATCTGATGTCACCGCCGCCGGAATCGGGGACGCAATCTGCCGATGATCGCTTTCCAGGCGAAGCCGAGTTGGCCGCCTTGCGTGCCTGGTATGCCGGTCTGTCATCACGTGAATCAGTGGCCCGCTATCTGTCGGCGCGCACAGTGTCGGGGCAGTCTTCGCGGGGTCTGCTGGGTCAGATCCGCCACCGGCTAATCGATATTGCGCGCCAACGGCACCGCGCAGATCTGGCGGACCTGCTTGACCACCTCGTAGCGGAACGCGCCAAGCATGCACGGGCGGTCACCCATGCCATCGATACATTGCGCACTGCCCCTAAGCCCATTCCAAGGATTACCGATGACGTGAGCCTGTGGCTGTCGGCGCGCTCCACCAACGCCTTGTACGCCCAGGGCATCCGGACATTGGCGCAACTGAGCGTGCGCGTCCCCCGGCGGCGGCGCTGGTGGACCGTTATCCCTGGACTGGGTGCACAAGGCGCGCGCCAAATTGAAGCTTTCTTTGCAGCCCATGCGCAGCTTACCGAGCGCGCGCGTGAGTTGATGGTTGCGCAAAAGACGCAAACCGTTGTCCCATGGGAGCGGTTGGTGGTGCCCGACGAACTCAACGGCTCGCGCGGAAGTTTTCGTGCGCCACCATCGAGCTGCACACTCAGTGCTGACAATGACTACGAGGCCGTGCAGGCCTGGCTGGCATTGCACGAGTCCGCTGCGACAAAAAGGGCCTATCGCAAGGAAGTCGAGCGCCTGATTCTGTGGGCGGTTGTGGACCGTGGACGCGCACTGTCGTCGCTTACTACTGAGGATGCCACGGCCTACCGGGGGTTCTTGCGCAACCCCAGCCCGCGCAGCCGCTGGATTGGGCCACCCCAGACACGGTTTTCTCCAGAGTGGCGGCCATTCGCGGCTGGGTTGTCACCCCGTTCCACGGCATACGCCTTGACCATCATTGGGGCGATGTTTCGCTGGCTGATTGAACAGCGCTATGTGCTGGCCAACCCGTTTGCCGGCATCAAAGTACGCGGCAGCAGCCGCAGCACACCCATGGACGAAGGGCGAGTGTTCTCCGAGGGAGAGTGGGCCATCATCCGGGCCGTGGCCAACGGGTTGGAGTGGTCCTACGGCTGGCAACTCCCGGCAGCTCAGCGACTGCGCTTTGTTCTGGACTTTGCATATGCCACAGGACTACGGTCCAGTGAAATTGTGGGGGCAACCTTGGGGCATATTGAAACGGATGCTCAGGGAGACCATTGGTTAAAGCTGGTCGGAAAGGGAAGCAAAGCGGGCAAGGTGGCTTTACCCCCCTTGGCGCGCGTAGCTCTGGATCATTACCTGATGCAGCGCGGCGTGCCCACCACCCCGGCTATGTGGAAGCCGTCCATCCCGCTCATTGCCGACTTGCAGGCAGCAAGCGGCCAAACCCGCATTACTTCGACCAGGCTGTGGAACGTCACCAAACGGTTCTTCGTGGCAACTGCTGATGCCATCGAGGCACAGTCCCCGAAAACGGCCGAAAAGTTGCGCCGGGCAAGTCCCCACTGGATGAGGCATACCCATGCCACCCACGCATTGGCGCGCGGGGCGGAATTGACCACGGTACGGGACAATTTACGGCACGCCTCTGTGTCCACGACCTCTGTCTATCTTCACACTGATCAGGCCAAGCGAGCAAGGCAAATGAGGGATGCCTTCGGGATACCAAACGTCTGAATCCTCTATGACACGATTGGGGTAGGGGAGCATTTCATACCTACCTACTAAACATTGCCAAGCTTATCAATTCATGATAAGCTTAGGCATGAGTTCACAAGGTTCACAGGCCATTGGTTTGGAGTATTTACTTGGCTTGGATGGCAATATTGAAGGTAACTACTCAGCCCAATTTTAGGCAGTTAATTTCGATTTAACCGAAGCAGGGCTGAGGCGTTGCAC
>JALNWC010000329.1 GCA_023231075.1 Rhodoferax sp. | reverse complement strand
TTGGAGAAGGTGCCGCGGCTGATGGTGACGAAGGGCGCGGTCGGGTAGATCTGCCCCATCAACGCCGAGAACCCCTCCAGCGTCGAGACCGGATTCAGGATGCCGGAGAACTGGATCGCGGGCAGCATGGTCGCCAGCGCCGTGCCGAACATGGCTGCCAGCTGGCTGTTGGTGAAGGCGGACATCAGCAGTCCAAGACCGGTCGCCGCGAACACGTAGAGCAGCGCTGCCAGCGTCAACGTGGCCAGGCTGCCGGTGAATGGAACGCCGAACAGCGTGACCGCCATCAGCGTCAGCAGCGCGAAGTTCACCATGCCTGCGCCCACATAGGGCAGTTGCTTGCCGAGCAGGAACTCCAGCTTGGTCACCGGGGTGACGTAGAGATTGGTGATCGAGCCCATCTCCTTCTCGCCCACCACGGCCAGCGTGGCCAGCATCGAGGGGATGAAGATCAGCAGAATCGGGATCACCGCCGGCACCATCGAGACGATGCTGCGCACGCCCGGGTTGTAACGGTAGCGCACCTCCACGCTGGCCGGTGGCCGCGTGTCGATGCCGGCATCATTCAGTCGCCCGGTCACGAAGCCGGCATGCAGGGCCTGCACGTAGCCCGAGACGATTTCGGCGCGCATCGGCATCGCGCCGTCGATCCACACGCCCACCGTAGCGGACCGCCCGCGGGCCAGGTCGGCCCCGAAACCGGGTGGAATCTCCAGGGCCAGAGCCAGTTCGCCGTTGCGCATGCGGTGGTCCATCTCGGCATCGTTGGCGAGCGGTGCCTGTTCGACGAAATAGGGCGAACCCGACAGCTCGAGCGTGTAGGCGCGGCTGGCGGAAGTGGCGTCGCGGTCGAGCACGGCGTAGCGCAGGTCCTGCACGTCGAGGCTGATGCCGTAGCCCATGATGAGCATCAGCAGCACCGAGCCCAGTAGCGACATGGCCAGGCGGACCGGGTCGCGAAGCAACTCCAGCGTCTCGCGCCGGGCGCAGCTGAGCAGGCGATGGTGGCTGAACAGGCGCTGGGTGCGGGCGACGGCTTTGGCTGTCGCCGCCCCATCATGGCGAGTCCCGGCCTCGGCAATGGCCTCGGCGGCCTCTGTCTTCGCGGCAGGGTCCTGCGCCTGGGCGTCCTGCAGCCAGGCCACGAAGCTGTCTTCCAGCGAGCCGCCGCCACGCGCGCGCGCCAGCTCGGCAGGCGTACCGCTGGCCAGCACGCGACCTGCGTGCATCAGGGACACGCGGTCGCAACGTTGCGCCTCGTTCATGAAGTGGGTGGAGACAAAGATCGTCACGCCATCGCGCCGCGACAGGTCGATCATCAGCGCCCAGAAGTTGTCGCGCGCCACCGGGTCCACGCCCGAGGTCGGCTCGTCGAGGATCAGCAGTTCGGGCTCGGGCATGACCGCTGCGGCCAGTTGCAGGCGCTGCCGATGGCCCAGCGGCAGCGTCATCGGCAAGGCCTCGGCCGACTCGCGCAAGCCGAAACGGTTCAGCAAGGTGTCCACCCGCTCGGCAATGCGCTGCCTGCCGAGGTCGAAGAGTTGGCCCTGCAACTCCAGGTTCTGGCGCACCGTCAGGTCGCGGTAGAGCGAGAAGCCCTGCGACATGTAGCCCACCCGCCGTCGCACGGCCATGTCGCTCGCGTCCAGCGGCTCGCCGAACAGGCGTGCGCTGCCTTCCGTGGCAGGCAACAGGCCCGTGAGCATCTTCATCGTCGTGGTTTTGCCGCAGCCGTTGGACCCCAGAAAACCGAATATCTCGCCGCGCTCGATGCGAAAGTTCACCCGGTCCACAGCGGTAAAGTCGCCGAAGCGGCAGCTCAGGTCCTGCGCCTCGATGGCGATATCGTGTGCCCCGCCCGGGCGCGGCGGTACTACCAGCGCCTGATGGTCACCGCGCTGTGCTGCCGGCAGCATCGCGACGAAGGCCTCCTCCAGGCTGGCGCAGCCGGTGCGCTGCAGCATCTCGGCGGGCGTGCCGACCGCCAGCACCCGGCCAGCATGCATGGCCACCAGGCGGTCGAAGCGCCCGGCTTCCTCCATGTAGGCCGTGGCCACGAGCACGGTCATGCCGGGGTGAAGGGCACGGATGCGGTCGATCAGCACCCAGAACTGGCGGCGCGACAGCGGGTCGACGCCGGTCGTCGGCTCGTCCAGGATCAGCAGGTCCGGGTCATGGATCAGCGCGCAGCACAGGCCGAGCTTCTGCTTCATGCCGCCGGAGAGCTTGCCCACGGGTCGGTCGGCGAAGGGCAGCAGACCCGTGCTGCCCAACAGTTCGGCGATGCGGGCCTCGCGCTCGCGCTGACCGTGGCCGAACAGGCGGCCGAAGTAGTCGAGGTTCTCGCGCACCGACAGCGTCGCGTAGAGGTTGCGCCCGAGCCCCTGCGGGTTGTACGCGATGCGCGGGCAGACGCGGCGCCGATGCGCGGGCCGGGCCATGTCGCCGCCAAGCACGGTGACGTGGCCGCTTTGCAGCGCGCGGGCGCCCGCCACCAGCGCCAGCAGCGTGGATTTGCCGACGCCGTCAGGACCGACGAAGCCGGTGATCCCTCCGGTGGGCAAGACCAGGTCAATGCCATCGAGGGCCACGACGGCGCCATAGCGGTGGCCGACGCCCTGCACACGCACCGCCGGCGGATCGTCTTTCATTGCGCGTGCGCAGAAGCCGCCGGGACAGCGCCCGGCACATTCACCGCCAGCTTCGGCGGCCATGGCTCAGCGCCGACGCGAACATAGGCCATGCCCGGCAAGCCGGTCTTGACTTGCTCGCGATGCTGGCCGAGCAACGCCGGGTCGATTCGCGCACGCACCTTGAAGACCATCTTCTGCCGTTCGGACTGGGTCTCCACGGTCTTCGGCGTGAATTGCGCCACGCTGGCGACAAAATCGACCTGGGCCGGGATGACCAGGTTCGGCGCCGCGTCCAGCACAAGCCGCGCTTCGGCACCGATGGCCACGCGGCCGGCGACGGTTTCGGGCAGAAAGAAACTCATGGTCACGTCGGCCAGATCCACCAGCGTCACCACGCGCCCGCCCCCGGCGAGCATTTCGCCGGCATGGGTCAGAACGGTTTGCACGCGGCCGGCGCGCGGCGCGCGCAGCACCGCATCCGCGATCTCCACCTCAATGCGATCAACGGCCGCCAGTGCCGACGCGATGGCGGCCTCGGACTCGGCAATCTGTGATCGTGCGACAAGCACCCCCGACTCGGCCTCGATGCGCTGCGATTTCGCCGCGCTCAGCGCGGCGCGGCTGGACTGCACGCGCGCGTTGGCGGCGTCGAGCTGCTGGGCCGAGATGAAATTCTGCGCCACCAGTTCCGACGTGCGTCGCAGTTCCTTCTCGGCCAGGGCGAACTCGGCTTCGCGCTGCAAGACCAGGGCCGCCGCGGTAGATACCGCTTGCTGTCGCTGGCGCACCAGCGCAGCCGCCGTTTCCCGCGCCGTGCGCGCCTGCCGCTGCTGGGCCTGGGCTCCGCGAAGCTGCGCCTCCAGCGCCTGCGTGTCCATGCGCGCGATCTCGTCATCGGCAGCGACGAAGTCGCCCTCGCGCACGCGCAGGCTTTGCAGGCGCCCGCCCGACTTGGCCGCCACATCGAGCGTCGTGGCCTCAAGGCGACCGTTTCCCCCCACAATGCCCTCTGGCAAACGGTCGGGGGCGGCCCAGCGCCAAGCCACGACGACGCCGATGACGATCACGGCAGCGGTCGCATACATCAAAGGCTTTCGCCAGCGATCAGGCAATTGCATAGGAGGGACAATATTCCAAGTGTTTCGTTGATTGTATGTTTGCTGCGGGCCCGAGCCTTGACTTGTCACAAAGAATGCGAAACTGCGTGCGCGCTTTCTCCCGGAATTGCTCGTGGTTGTGCTCTTGGCAACGCCTTAGGGATGCGGAAATTGCCAATGTCCCGTTTATCGCGAGCGCTGGCGGGATGCAGTGCTAGGCGCTGCGAGTGCCGTGTGGCTATGCCACACAAGCGAGTAGCAACGACGCAATGCGCCCGCCAGTGCCGCCAGAAATGGGATATTTGGCATTTCTG
>JALNWC010000328.1 GCA_023231075.1 Rhodoferax sp. | reverse complement strand
TGGAACAATGGCGGGATTACGGCGCTTGGCGAGACGCCTCTGGCTGCCGGACATTACTCGCAATTGCGTCTGGTCTTGGATCCGAACACCTCAAACGGTCTTGCAAACTCGATTGTCCTGGTGGGCAGCAACACCGAGACACCACTTGTGACGCCCAGTGCCGTGCAAAGCGGCATCAAGCTGGTCAATGAGTTCGATGTGGCGTCCGGCCAGCGCGTCGACCTGTTGATGGATTTTGACGCCTGCAAGTCGATCGTGCAGCGCGGCAACGGCGTCTATGCGCTGAAACCCGTGATCAGGGTCGTCCCCTTTGTGCTCAACGGCATCAACGGCTTTGTCGATACGACCATGTTGTCCAGTGGCGTCATGGTGACGGCACAACAAAACGGCGTGATTGTTCAGACCACGGCCCCCAACACCACCACCGGTGAATTCTTCCTGGCGCGCCTGCCTGCGGGGTCCTACGACGTTGTTCTGACCGCCAATGGCCGTTCCACAGCGGTCATTGCCGGTGTGCTGGTGGCCACCGAAACCAGTGTGGTTCCGGTGAGCAACACGGTCACGCGGATCACCATGCCAGTGTCAACGACGGGCACGGTGAGCGGCACAGCCGTGTTGAATCCAGTCAGCACCACGGAACTGGCCTACGTTGCTGCGAAACAAACCTTTGGTAGCGCACCCACCGTGACGGTGAAGACGGTCGTCGCCGATGAATTGAATGGCGGTGCCTACAGCCTGAGTTTGCCTACGGGTGAGCCTTTGCTTGGTCAATTTGGCACTGGTATTTTGCCGATTGCGCTGCCGATGCAAGCAGGCATGGCCGGCCAGTACAGCGTGGCAGCGTCCGCGACCGGTTACCAGACCCAATCGTTCAGCAAGGACATTTTTGTCGCGAATGCAACGCAGGATTTTGTGCTGGTGCCGTGAAACCATTCTTGATTTAGCCCCCCTGTTTCCAGGGGCCAAAAATCAGGGCTTGACTGGCAGCGCCATTGGCGCGCCAGTCAGGCCCTGTTGTTTTCAGCGCTTGGCGAGCTTGTTCGTCAGTCTGGCGCGCCTACGGGAACGCAGCTGCAGAACAGGTTGCGGTCGCCATAAACATTGTCGATGCGCCCGACCGGCACCCAGTACTTGGAAGATTTAAGGCTGGGCACCGGAAACGCCGCCAGTTCGCGCGAATAAGGCCGGTCCCAGGTTTCACCCAGCAGCGTCGCCGCGGTGTGCGGCGCATGGCTCAGCGGGTTGTTGCCCTGCGGCCAGACGCCTTGCTCGACCTTGGCAATTTCTGCGCGGATGGCGATCATGGCGTCGATGAAGCGGTCGAGCTCATCCAGCGTTTCGCTCTCGGTGGGCTCGACCATCAGCGTGCCGGGCACCGGAAAGCTCAGCGTGGGCGCATGGAAACCGTAGTCCATCAGGCGCTTGGTGACGTCTTCGGCGGTCACGCCGTGGGCGCCGCCACTGCTTTCCTTCAGGGGGCGCAAGTCGAGAATGCACTCGTGCGCGACACGGCCGGGCTTGCCGTCTTGAGAGGCGCTGGTGTAGAGCGTGGGGTAGTGGTCTTTCAGGCGCACGCTGATGTAATTGGCGCTCAGGATGGCGACCTCGGTGGCGGCCTTCAGGCCTTCGGCGCCCATCATGCGGCAATACATCCAGCTGATCGGCAGCACCGACGCATTGCCCAGCGGGGCTGCAGATATGGCCCCCACGCTTGCCACTTCGTGTGCTGCGCTGCCCCCCGAGGGGGCTACTTTTCCTTGGGGCGGCCCGGCGGAAAAGTGAGCCCCCACTCCAGCACCCGGCAAATACGGCACCAGGTCGGCTACCACACACACCGGGCCGACACCGGGGCCGCCGCCGCCGTGCGGGATGCAGAAGGTTTTGTGCAGGTTCAGGTGGCTGACGTCGCCGCCGAATTCGCCGGGTGCGGCCAGGCCGACCAGCGCGTTCATGTTGGCCCCGTCCACATAGACCCGGCCGCCGTGGCTGTGCACCAGCGCGCACAGTTCCTTGACGCTGGTCTCGAACACGCCGTGGGTGCTGGGGTAGGTGATCATGATCGCGGCCAGGTTGGCGCTGTGCTGTTCACACTTGGCCTTGAGGTCGGCCAGGTCCACATTGCCATTGGCGTCACACGCGGTGACCACCACCTTCATGCCGACCATGGTGGCGCTGGCGGGGTTGGTACCGTGCGCGCTGCTCGGGATCAGGCAGATGTTGCGGTGGCCCTCGCCGCGCGCCGCGTGGTAGCCGCGGATGGCCATCATGCCGGCGTACTCGCCCTGGCTGCCGGCGTTGGGTTGCAGGCTGATGCCCGCGTAACCGGTGGCCTCGCAGAGCCAGGCGCGCAGCTGTTCGTCGAGCTCGGCGTAGCCCGCGCGCTGGTCTTCGGGGCAATAGGGGTGGATGTTGGCAAACTCGGGCCAGGTGATCGGGATCATCTCGCTGGTGGCGTTGAGTTTCATGGTGCAACTGCCCAATGGGATCATGGTGCGGTCCAGCGCCAGGTCAAAATCGGACAGGCGACGGATGTAGCGCAGCATGCCGGTCTCGGAATGGTGGGTGTTGAACACCGGGTGCGTCAGGTAGCTGCTGCTGCGCAACAGGGTGGCGGGCAGCAGGCTGGTTGTGGCTTGTTCGATGTCAGCGACCCGGGGCAGGGTCTGGCCGGGCTGGGCAAAAAAGCCCCAGAGCTGTTCCACCTCCAAGCGCGTGGTGGTTTCATCGAGCGACACGCCCAGCGATTGGTTTGAAGCCAGGCGCAGGTTGACGCCGACTGCGAGCGCTTTGGCGGCGATCGACGCGGTGGCATCGCCCGTGCTCACAGTGATCGTGTCAAAGGCACTGGCATTGGCGATGGTGAAGCCCAGGGTTTTCAATCCTGCGGCCAGCACGGCAGTCAGCGTGGCCACCCGTTGCGCGATGCGTTTCAAACCAGCCGGGCCGTGGTAAACCGCGTACATGCTGGCAATCACCGCCGGCAGCACCTGCGCGGTGCAGATGTTGGAGGTGGCTTTTTCGCGGCGAATATGCTGTTCGCGCGTTTGCAGCGCCAGCCGGTAGGCCGGGTTGCCGTGGGTGTCGACACTGACCCCCACCAGACGGCCGGGCATGGTGCGTTTGTGCTCGTCGCGGCAGGCCATGTAGGCGGCGTGCGGGCCGCCGTTGCCCATCGGCATGCCGAAGCGCTGGGTGCTGCCCACGGCAATGTCGGCGCCGAGTTCGCCGGGCGCGGCAAGCAAGGTCAGCGCCAGCAGGTCGGCCGCCATGATGACGATGCCGCCATTGGACTTGATGGCGCTGATCAGCGCGCGGTCATCGCGCACCCCGCCGCTGGTGCCGGGGTATTGCAGCAGCACGGCAAAGCTGTCCTGCGCCAACTCGTCACTGTTGTGGCAGACCTTGACGCTGATGCCCAGCGGCTCGGCGCGGGTCTGCAGCACGGCCAGGGTCTGCGGCAGCACCTCGGCGTCGACCAGGAAAGTGGTGGATTTGGACTTGCTGACACGCAGCGCCATGGTCATGGCCTCGGCCGCGGCGGTGGCTTCGTCGAGCATCGAGGCATTGGCCATGGGCATGCCGGTGAGGTCCATCACCATGGTCTGGAAATTGACCAGCGCCTCCATGCGGCCCTGGCTGATTTCGGCCTGATAAGGCGTGTAGGCGGTGTACCAGGCCGGGTTTTCCAGAATGTTGCGCAGGATCACGCCGGGCGTGTGGCTGCCGTAGTAGCCCTGGCCGATGTAACTTTTGAACACCTTGTTCTTGCCCGCCATGGCTTTGAGCTCGGCCAATGCCGCAGCTTCGGTGATGGGCGCCGGAATGACCATCGGCTGGCTGCGGGCGATGCCGGCCGGGACGATCTCATCGATCAGCGCAGCGCGCGACGCTGCCGCCACGGCTTTGAGCATGACCGCTTCGTCCGCCGCATCGATGCCGATGTGGCGCGCCATGAATTCGCAGGAGTTTTCCAACTCGACAAGGGAGGGGGAGGGCGTGGACATGGGTATGAGCTAAAAATGTTTTGAAAAAAGAGTGCAAGCAGTC
>JALNWC010000327.1 GCA_023231075.1 Rhodoferax sp. | reverse complement strand
CTGTGATCTGGCGAATCACGCCACCAATGCGTCCATCATCGAACCAGATGCGTTCACCCACTTTCACCTGCTCGATCACTTGCGGCAAGGTACACGGCACACGCGTGGCGGCAAACGACGAGTCACCATCGGTGTCATCGGCACTGACAAGATGGTCCAACCCGTCACGGGTCAATTGCAGCCGGTCACCCAGTCTCAGGCGCAGCGCGCCTGGCTGATGTTCAATATGGCAGACCAGGCTTGAGTGCTTTTTCTTGTGGTTGGGGTGCACCAGGTGCAACACCGTCTCGGGTGTGAAGTAGCAGGTGCGCAAACATTCCGCCACGGCGCCCTGGCTGGTGCAATGGGTCACCAACAGATGACGCTTGGCGCCGCGCGCATCAGAAAATTCAATGCTCGAACCAACCTTGAGCCGCCTCAACCAATCTTCCCAAACGCCAATGCAGGCATCCACATTTTGCAGAGGCTCCTGCTGGCCCATGGCTTGCAGACCCAGACGCGCCGGACGGTAGACGTGGCCGTACTCGTCCTTGCCCGGCCTGAGCTTGAGCACCGCCGGGCCTGGCGCAATCTCACCGGTGCGGATTTTTGGGCCACCCAAATCCATCAGGATCTTGACGTTGCGCCGGGCTGCCTTGGCCGCTTTGCGCACATGTCTGGCCATGTCAAGCCATTGTGTCGGGCCGTCATGCGCACAATTGATGCGGGCAATGTCCATGCCGGCGTCCACCAGCTCACGCGTCACACCGACATCGGTGGCCGCCTCGCTTGGCAGGGTGACCATGATGCGCACGGTGCGCTCTTTGGGCACATCACCCAGCAGGCCAAGGGTATTGGTTGCCAGCAAGGCGCGGCTGCTGAGACGCCCCGGTGGTTCCTCCAGAGACAGGTCTTGCCACGGTTGCCCAGTCAACTTGTGCAACAGCCCCAACACCTTGTCCAGGCTGGCCAGCACATGGGATTCGGCCCGCCCGAGGGAGGACAAACCCAACGTTGCCAATTGCTCTTGCAGGGCACGCAGATCCACCGCACGCAGACTCAAATAATGGATCAGGTTGCGCGCGCTGTCGCGGTGCTCGGGCAGCGTTTGATCCAGCGCGGCCTGCATGCCTGATTCGCGCTGCAGCATCGCTTTGCGCAACGCCCAAAGCTGCGCCATGATGGACTCGCACACCGCTTCTTCCCACAGCGAGGTGTGTGCCGGCAAAAGCTCAGCGGCTTGTGCGTCAACAGACGATAGGCTCAGAGGGGCTTTCATTTCAAGCATGGTGTCAGGCACCCAAGCCGGGCTTGCGCCCCGGCAGCTTGCTGCGCTGCAGCGCCATAAGCTCCATCAAGCCAGCAACCACACACGCCGGAATGGCCAACCAGCGGAAAAAATGTGTTCTGAAAATCATGTGAAAACTCCCGTGTTCAAGAAAATCAAGGGTAGGGGCTGACCGTGACAGTTTGATGTCATACCCGGACACCTGAGTCCGGTACTCGAAACCCCTTTCAGGCTGGCGCGCCGCGCAGTAAGCTCCCGCCAAATGGAAATGCAACATGCCTCTGATGGGTGATCTGTGACGCGCGCCAAACTGCCTGAACTCTCGGCGCTGGAGCGCATCATTGAGCTGGGTGCCAAGGAACTTCAAGTCAATGTGGTTCGCCATGTCAGCCTGCCCGACGGGAGCCAGCTGCCGGTGTATGCCATTGCACTGGGCAACCCCGATGCCAGTGCGCCCATCGTCGGTTACTTTGGCGGCGTGCATGGCCTGGAACGCATCGGCGCCGAAGTAGTGATCGCGTATTTGCAGAGCCTGGTGATGCGCCTGCAGTGGGACAGCACGCTGCACCAGCAGCTCGAATCGGTGCGCCTGGTGTTCATGCCCATCGTCAACCCCGGCGGCATGGCGCTGGGCACACGGGCCAACCCGCACGGCGTGGATTTGATGCGCAACGCACCGGTGCAGGCGCTGGAACCTGTGCCGTTTCTGGTGGGTGGCCAACGCTTCAGCGCCAGCTTGCCGTGGTACCGGGGCCTGCTGAATGCCCCGATGGAGGTCGAGAACCAGGCCATCTGCGAGGTCATTGAGCGTGAATTTTTCCCGCGTGCCTTCAGCTTGTGCGTGGACTGCCACTCCGGCTTTGGCACACGCGACCGGCTCTGGTTTCCTTTTGCCCACAAGCGCGAACCCATGGCCCACCTGGCGGAATTGCAAGCGCTGAGAAACATTTTTGTGCAGTCAAACAGCTACCACCGCTATGTGGTGGAGCCGCAAAGCCTGCAGTACCTGGCCCATGGTGATTTGTGGGACCACCTGTACCTGAAGTCGCTGGCCAAGTCTGAGCGCATATTTTTGCCCTTGACGCTGGAAATGGGGTCCTGGCTGTGGGTGAAGAAAAACCCGCGCCAATTGTTTTCCCGCCACGGCATCTTCAACCCGCTGATCGAGCACCGGCAGCAGCGCGTCTTGCGCCAGCACCAGTCGCTGCTGGACTTTCTCTCACGGGCGGCGAGTGGGCACCGGCTGTGGTTACCCAGCGCCGAGCAACGGGCACCACTGCACGCTGCAGCGCTGCTGGACTGGTACTGACGCGCCATGGCCACCTGGATTTTGCTGCGGGGGTTGACGCGTGAGAGCGGCCACTGGGGCAGCTTTTTGCCGCTGTTTCAGCAAGCCTACCCTGAGGATGTGCTGCTGCCGCTGGACTTTCCCGGCAACGGCGTGTGGCATGACCAACCCAGCCCGTGGACGGTGAGCGCCATGGTGCGACATTGCCGAACGCAGCTGGCTGAAAAGGGCATCCAACCGCCTTACTGCGTGCTGGCCTTGTCACTGGGGGCGATGGTGGCCGTGGCCTGGGCGCAGGCTCACCCTGAGGAAATTTCAAGACAACTGTTGATCAACACCAGCCTGCGCCCCTTCAGCCCGTTTTACCAACGCTTCCAGCCGCACAACCTGACCACCGTGGCGCGCTTGCTGCTGACCGCTGCAAACGCGCAAGCCTGGGAGCATGCCATCTGGCGCATGACCAGCCGCCTGAGCGACCCGGCGGTGGTCAACGGCTGGGTCAAGCTGCGTCAATTGCACCCCGTCACACCCTTGAACGCGCTGCGCCAGTTGTGGGCCGCCTCACAGTTCACTGCGATGGCGCAGCCACCGGCCACCCCCACATTGCTGTTGGCCAGCACGCTTGACCGTCTGGTGAGTGTGCAATGCTCAAGGTCGGTGGCACGGCATTGGCACTGGCCGCTGGCAGAGCACCCATCGGCGGGCCATGACTTGCCACTGGATGACGGCTCGTGGGTGCTTGACCGAGTACGCCACTGGCGGGCACAAGGCGCCGCCTGGAGCGACCTTTGCGGATAGTCCGTTACTGCTTGGCCATGCTGGGTTTGCAGTCAAAGCAAAAAAACATCAGCGCGGTGGGGTAACGCCGAAAACTGCCGTTGCTGCGCGGCTTGTGATGGCCACATTTGATGCAACTCAGGCTGTGACCGGCACCGCCCATGCCCTGAAAAGGCGAGCCATTTTGTTTTGACGTGTAGCGCAAGCCGGTTTGAGAGACTTGTGTGGTGTCGGTGTTGTACATCTGAGGCCCTTGCGTGTTGTTCAATGCGATTGACGCAAGTTTGATGCCGAAAGGTTTCAGTTTGGTGACGTTTTCCAAAACTCAACTGACCGCCACATCCCTGTCTGCCCGTTCAGCTGCCTGGCGGCCGCGCTGCATGTTCACCGGCATCAGCAGCAGCAAGCCCAGCACGAACAATGCCGAGGTGCTGAGGATGGCGATGCGCTGGTTGCCATCGGTCATCCATGTGATCAAGCCGTAACTGAGCGGGCCCCCAATGCTGGCAAGGCGGGTGGCAAAGGTCCACAGCCCATAAAACTCGGCAACCTGGCGCTGCGGTGCCAACGTGCCCGCCATGGCCCGCCCGGCCGACTGGCTGCTGCCCATGCACAGGCCGGCAATCATGGCGGCGTACCAGAAGTCGCCTTTGCTGGCGGCCATGGCCGCTATCACACAAGTAGCTATCCACGCAAGTAGCGTAAGGGCTAGAGCCACTT
>JALNWC010000326.1 GCA_023231075.1 Rhodoferax sp. | reverse complement strand
GGCTGTTTAAACCTGCGTCTCAGGCTCCGGCCTCGACAAGTTTGGCCAAGGCGGCCACCAGCTGATCACATTGCCCGGGTGTGCCCACGCTGATGCGCAAATAAGCGTCAATGCGGGCCTGTTTGAAATGCCGCACCAGCACGCCCTGCGCGCGCAAGCCGGCGGCCAGGTCGGCGCCCTCGTGGTGGGGATGACGCGCAAAGACAAAATTGGTTTGCGACGGCAGCACCACGAAACCCAGGTCTTCCAGTGCCAGTACCAGGCCTTCGCGGCTGCTCATCACCGCCTGGCGGGTTTGCTCAAAATAGGCCTGGTCTTCAAAGGCGGCCACGCCACCCGCCAGCGCCAGCCGGTCCAGCGGATACGAGTTGAAGCTGTTTTTCACCCGGTTCAGGGCCTCGATCAGGTGGGGCTGGCCACAGGCATAGCCAATGCGCAAACCGGCGAGCGAGCGCGACTTGGACAGCGTGTGCACCACCAGCAGATTGGGGTGACGGTCAATCAGGGCGATGGCGCTTTGGCCGCCAAAGTCGACGTAGGCCTCATCCACCAGCACGACCCGGTTCGGGTGCATTTGCAGCAGCGCCTCAATATCGGTCAGTGGCAAGCCGACGCCGGTGGGGGCGTTGGGGTTGGCAATCACCACGCCGGCAGCGGCCGGGTCTGCCGCGCAAGCATAGTCGGCCACGTTCAGTTGCAGGCCGTCGCGCAGCGGCACGGTGCGCGCAGCAATGCTGTACAGGCCGCAATAGACTTTGTAAAAACTGTAGCTGATGTCGGGCATCAGCAGCGGGCAGCCGTGCTGGAAAAAGGCGAAAAAAGCATGCGCCAACACCTCGTCGGAGCCATTGCCCAAGAAGACCTGTTCGGGCGTGATGTCGAGGTGCTGTGCAATGGCTTGCCGCAAGCTGCTGCCATCGGGGTCGGGGTACAACTGCAAGCCATGTTGTGCCGCTTGCTGGATGGCGGCCACCACCCGCGGTGACGGCGGGTAAGGATTTTCGTTGGTGTTGAGCTTGACCAAATTGGCCATCTTCGGTTGCTCACCTGGCACATAGGGCACCAGTTGCTGGACGATGGGGCTGATAAATTGGGCGTTCAAGCGAAGTTTCATTTCAAAAAAGGGCGCCTGGCGACTTTGGGCCAGGCGCTTGGTGTTTGCGTTCAGGCAATGAGTCTGGCCAGGGTCAACAGGGCCAACAGCACAACCCACATGACCACGGCACGCCAGACCAGACCGACCAGTATGGCCAGGTGGGCCAATTCGGGGGCGGGACGCTGACTGGCGTCGGCGGCCAGTCCGGCAGAGGTGGGCGCGTTGACGCCCGGGACAGGTCCGAGCTGAATATTCATGGCGCCAGCCGTGGCCGCCAGCACCAGGCCGTCGTTGTCCGTGCCCGATTGCGCGGCATAACGACGCCAGCCGTCGATGGCTTCTTCAAAATTTCCCACCACGGCAAAGCCGAGCACCGTCATGCGCGCCGGCAAGCCGTCAATCCAGTGCCAGGCGGTCTTTGCATTGCTTTGCAGGGCCTGGCTTGCAGGTTGTGCCATGGCCTGACTTTTGTGCTGCCAGTAGCGGGCAACAAATTCGGCCAGGCGGTACAGCACCGCTCCCGTGGGGCCCAATCCCAGCGCCGCCAGCACGGAAAACCAGGCCAGCACACCAAAGACATGGCGATGGGCTGCCAGCACCGAAAATTCGATGACTCGGCCAATGATTTCACTGCGCGACCAGGACTGGGTGTCCAGGTGTTGCCATTGCGCCAGCAGCGACCGGGCCAGGGCATCGTCGTCGTTGGCCAGGGCGTCGCGGATCTCGGTGAAATGAAAGCTGAACTGGCGAAAGCCAAGGGAGGCGTACAACACCAGCGCACTCCACAGCACCGCCAGCGGTGCGCCCACCCAGAGGGTCAGCGCCCAGTAGATCAACAGGGCCAGGCCGGATGGCAGGCCCACCGCCAGACCCCAGGCCAGCCAACCGTGCAAGGGCTTGCCAGCGTCCAGGTTGCGGCTGCAATAACCGACCCACGAACGCATGGCGGCATGGATCGGGTTGCCGCGGCCCAAGGGGCGCGCCTGATCCAGCAGCAGGGCAAACAACACAGAGATAAAGCTCATGCGCGAATCATAGCGGCTGCACGGTTCAGGCCCGCAAAAAACGGTAAAAGTTGCGTAACATGCCGGCTGTGGCGCCCCAGATAAAGCGTTCGGTGGGCGCGTCCTGGTAGGGCATGGACAACCACCGGCGCTGCACGCCCTGCCATTCCACTTGATGGTGCCGGTGGTGGGCCGGGTTCATCAAGTAGGCCAGGGGTACTTCAAAGACATCCGCGACTTCATACGGGTTGGGATGGAGGGCAAAGCCCGGTGAAATCAGCGCCACCACCGGTGTGATGTGAAAGGCGGAGCCCGTGACATAGACCGGCAATTGGCCGAGTACCTCGACAAAATGCGCATCCAGACCGATTTCTTCTTGTGCCTCGCGCAAGGCGGCGGCGACCACGTCGGCGTCGGTCTCGTCGACCTTGCCGCCTGGAAAGGCAATTTGTCCGGAGTGGGTTCTCAGGTGGGGCGTGCGCAGCGTGAGCAGCACGGTCGGTTCCGGGCGCAGCACAATGGGCAGCAACACCGCAGCCGGCAAGGGCTCGCGGTCCGTGAACTTTTTTTCAGCCAAAAATTCAGGCTTCCAAACAGGCGGTGCGGCAAAACGTGCGCGCAGCGCGTCAGCTTGCAGCCTTTGGGGTGCTACCGCAGGCAGGTGGCTGTCGACCTGGATCACCGGCACCGTGCGCGGGTCGATCTTGAGGGGGGTCATGGCGAGGGCAGGAAAGCAGGACGAAAAAAAACCGCCACAGTTGACTGAGGCGGTTTTTTTAGGCTGTTCGCTAGCCGGTCAAGCGGCAGTTGTTGCCGCCACTTTGCGCGCTGGCAACTTTTCCTTGATACGCGCCGACTTGCCGCTGCGCTCGCGCAGGTAGTACAGCTTGGCACGGCGCACGTCACCGCGGCGCTTGACTTCGATGCTGGCAATCAGCGGGCTGTAGGTCTGGAAGGTACGCTCGACACCTTCGCCGCTGGAGATTTTGCGCACGGTGAAGCCGCTGTTGAGGCCGCGATTGCGCTTGGCAATCACCACACCTTCGTAGGCTTGCAGGCGCTTGCGCGTGCCTTCAACCACGTTCAGGCTCACGACGACGGTGTCGCCAGGGCCAAACTCGGGGATGGTCTTGTTCAGTCGGGCAATTTCTTCTTGCTCAAGGATTTGGATCAGGTTCATAAGTTCTTTCAATGATCATGTCCGTACCAGCGTCACCATGACGCATGCCACGGTGCAAAGCACCCTGGCGGACTTACAGAGGATCGGGAAGCCCGCGATTATAGCTTGACAGCACGGCTTCGTCAGTTGGGCTCAACTGACCCGCGCGGCGGGCCTGTTCAATCAGGTCTGGCCGCAAACGCTGGCTCAGTACCAGACGCTGCTGGCGGCGCCAGTGTTCGATATGGACATGGTGGCCGCTGAGCAGCACGTCGGGCACGGCCTGGCCTTGCCAGACTTCGGGCCGGGTGTAATGCGGGCAATCCAGCAGCCCATTCAAGGCCGGATTGAAACTGTCCTGCGCATGGCTGTCGGCGTCTCCCAGCACGCCGGGTTGCAGTCGGGCCACGGCGTCGAGCAGGGCCATGGCGGCGATTTCTCCGCCAGACAGCACAAAGTCGCCCAGGCTGATTTGTTCGGTGACATGGGTGTCAATGAAGCGCTGGTCAATGCCTTCGTAGCGGCCACAAATCAGCACCGCGCCACGGCTGTCAGACCAGCGCGTGACCATGGCGTGGTTGAGGGGCTGGCCAATGGGTGAGAACAGGACGACGGGCGCGTCATCGGGGCGTTCGGCGCGAATGCTCGACAGGCACTGCGACAGCGGCTCGGCCATCATCACCATGCCAGGACCCCCGCCAAACGGTCGGTCGTCGACACGGCGGTAATTGCCTTGGGCAAAATCGCGCAAATTGCGCAAGTGCACATCGACTTGACCGGATTCAAAGGCGCGCCG
>JALNWC010000325.1 GCA_023231075.1 Rhodoferax sp. | reverse complement strand
GCTTGAGCTTAACCTGAATGGCCTGGTATTTTTTTGACCTGGCGCACCAAAAAAGCAGGCCATCGCGCAACTTTATGCCACTTTGAGCCACCCGCCAAAGGCGACTTCGGTTGCCACGAAAATCTTGCTGTCATGAATACCCCGCCGCCTTCCCCCCAGCGCCGCATTGCCCACCTGGACATGGACGCCTTTTATGCCTCCGTGGAGCTGCTGCGCTACCCCCAACTCAAAGGGCTGCCGGTGGTGATTGGCGGCGGGCGCCGGGCGCAAGACGACCAGCAAGCACAACAAGGCGAGCGCCCGCCGCACAAAATTCCGGTAGCCGACTTTCCCTTGCTGAAAGACTACAGCGGACGCGGCGTCATCACCACCGCCACCTATGCGGCGCGCCAATTTGGCATCGGCTCGGCCATGGGGCTCATGAAGGCCGCCAAGCGCTGTCCCCAGGCGATTTTGTTGCCCGTGGACTTTGCCGCCTACCGGCACTATTCGCGCACTTTCAAGGACATCATCCTGGACATCGCACCGCTGATGGAAGACCGCGGCATTGACGAGGTCTACATCGACTTCACCCAGGTCCCCGGCGGCCAGCGCGAAGGCGGCCGGGTGCTGGCGCGCCTGATCCAGAAGGCGATCTTTGACGCCACTGGCCTGACTTGCTCGGTGGGCGTGGCGCCCAACAAACTGCTGGCCAAAATGGCCAGTGAGTTCAACAAGCCCAACGGCATTGCCATCGTTTTTGAGGAAGATTTGCAAAGCAAAATCTGGCCGCTGGCCTGCCGCAAGATCAACGGCATTGGCCCCAAGGCCGATGAAAAATTGCAGCAACTGGGCATCACAACCATCGGCGAACTGGCCCAAAAAGAACAGGGCTGGCTGATGGACCACTTTGGCCAGAAAACCGGCGCCTGGATGTTTGACGCCGCCCACGGCGTCGACAGCCGGCCCGTGGTGCTGGAAAGCGAGCCGGTGTCCATCAGCCGCGAAACCACCTTTGAGCGCGACCTGCACGCGGTGCGCGACAAGGCCGAGCTGGGGGCCATTTTTACCCGCCTGTGCGAACAGGTGGCGCAAGACCTGGCGCGCAAAGGCTATGTGGGCAAGACCATCGGCATCAAGCTGCGCTTCGATGACTTCAAGAGCGTCACGCGCGACCTGACGCTGCCCGACTACACGCTGGATGCCGCCACGATTCGCCACCATGCCGGGCTGTGCCTGAAACGGGTGCCGCTGCAGCAGCGCCTGCGCCTGCTGGGGGTGCGCGTGGGCTCGCTGCTGCCCCTGGCCGAGCATCAGGCCGGGTTGCGCCAGGAAGCCCCGCGCGCGCCATTGCAGACCACGATGGACCTGTAGGCCAACATGTGAGCCGCCCAAGCCGGCCGTTTTGGTGCATTTTTCCGGCTGCCGGACGTTTTCAACGCCATCGTTTCAGCCATGCACCGAAGCATTTTCACAACGCCCGTCGGCAACACCCTGTTGCGCGTTTTTTCATGGGCCTCGCTCAAACGGGCAGCTTGGCCGCCAGGTCGATCTGGGCGCGCAGCTCGGCGTAATTCATGGTCACCGGAAACTGCGGGAACTCATCAATCACGTTTTGCGGCGGGTGGAACAAAATGCCGGCGTTGGCCTCGGCCAGCATGGCGGTGTCGTTGTAGGAATCGCCGGCGGCAATCACATGGAACTGCAATTCGCGAAAACGCTGCACGGCTTCTTTTTTCTGGTTTGGCATGCGCAGCTGGTAGTTCACCAAAAAGCCATCCGCATCGGCTTCGAGCTTGTGGCAAAACAGCACCGGCATGTTGAGCTGGGCCATCAGCGGCATGGCAAATTCATAAAACGTGTCCGACAAAATGATGACCTGGTAGTCGCGCCGCAGCGCATCCAGAAAATCGCGGGCACCGGCCATCGGCCCCATGTCGGAGATCACCTTTTGAATGTCGGGCAGGCCCAGTTGGTGGGTCTTGAGCAGTGCCAGCCGGTAGGCCATCAGCTTGTCGTAGTCGGGCTCGTCGCGGGTGGTGCGTGAGAGTTCCGGGATGCCGGTGCGCTTGGCAAATTCGATCCAGATTTCGGGGACCAGAACACCTTCGAGGTCAAGACAAACGAGCTGCACGGACATTCTCCATAAGTGGGTAGGCAAAGGCGGGCATGTTAACGTGAAAGAAGGTCGCCACAGCGGCTCAGGACTGCATCCAGGCTACGCACTGCCCTCGTCCAGCGTCGCTTCTTCCAGGTGACCCGTATCACCCCAACCGACCAGGGTAAGGCCGTCGGCGGTCCACAGCAGGCGGTTGATGGCGGCATTGCCCAGCTGCCAGGTGCGCGGGGCCTGCAGGTCCTGGCCGGTGGCCAGACGGTACAGCACGTCCATCACGCCGCCGTGGGCGACCAGCACAATTTGGCCGCCCAGATGTTGTTGCGCCAGGGCAGCCACGGTGCGGTTGATGCGCTGGCGCAGGGCCAGCAGCGATTCGCCGCCTGGCGGTGCCCAGTCGGGCTCACGCTGGCGCCAGCGCAGCGAGGCTTCGGGCCACTGCGCTTCAAGCTCGGCATGGGTCTTGCCTTCAAAGCTGCCAAAGCAGCGCTCACGCAGATCCTGGCGGGCCACCAGGGGTGCCTCGGTGCTTTGCGCGATGGCACGGGCGGTATGCCAGGCACGCAGCAGATCGCTGGTGTAAACGGCCTCAATGGGCTCACCGGCCAGCACGCGCGCCACCTGCTCCGCCTGCCAGAGGCCTTTGGCGTTGAGCGCAATGTCCAGATGGCCTTGCAGCCGGGTGTCCACGTTCCAGGCGGTCTCTCCGTGGCGGATGGCGATGATGCGAGTTGCTTGCATGGGGGAAAAATCAGCGAGGAATTTCAATATTGACCTGGCGCACCCCGGCGGGCGGTGTCGGAAAGCCCTGGAGCGCCGCATCCAGCATGGCCGCCAGGACCACCTCGCCATCAGACCAGATGCCTTCGTGGCTGGCGTGACTCTCGAACACCACCGCGCCCGAGGCATTGCGCATGATCAGACTGACCTGGCGCCAGTAGGTCGGGCGCGCGTCGAGGCCGGGAAACAGCGTTCCATCGTTGCCCATGCTGATGGCGCCGTGGCCAAACACCCAGCCCAGCCCCCAGCCGATGCCCACGCCGTCCTGGTTCATGGCATGTTCCTGGCGCTGCACGGCGCTCACCTGCACCCGCAGGGGCGCGTTGTTTTGGCGCCGGAGGCCTACCTTGGCCAGCGCCTGTTCGGCCAGTTTTTCCAGTTTTTCCTGATTCACCGGGTCTGCCAT
Organism: Rhodoferax sp.; assembly: GCA_023231075.1. Lineage (GTDB taxonomy): Bacteria > Pseudomonadota > Gammaproteobacteria > Burkholderiales > Burkholderiaceae_C > Rhodoferax. The sequence continues at coordinate 792 of JALNWC010000325.1, read as the reverse complement.
TTGCGAGGGCAGGCGCGCAAACTGGTAGCTGGCGCCAGCGGCAATCGCTTGCGGCGCAAAGCTGTTGACCTGGGTGTCAACCAGGCGCACGCCAGCGCAGCCCGAGAGCAGCCACACCCCGATCAACAGGGCGACACGTGCTTTTCTGACAAATCCTGAAAACATGACTTCCTCACTGGTTCAAAGCTGCACCACCTGCAAACCCGCCACCTTGGGCAGCGGAAACTCTTCCTCGTCAAAGACCTTGTCGCCGTCGACATCGGCCTGTCCGGTGATTTTGATGTTTTTGAAGTCGTAATGATTGACATCCATCAAATGCGAGGGCACGACGTTTTGCAGTGAGGTGAACAGGGTCTCGGTGCGCCCCGGGTACTGCTTTTCCCAGTCGCGCAGCATCTGGCCAATGCGCTGGCGCTGCAGGTTTTCCTGGCTGCCGCACAGGCTGCACGGAATGATCGGAAACTCGCGGTGCGCGGCCCAGCGCACCAGGTCTTTTTCGGCCACGTTGGCCAGCGGCCGGATCACGATGTGGCCGCCGTCGTCACTGACCAGCTTGGGTGGCATGCCCTTGAGTTTGCCGCCAAAGAACATGTTCAAAAAGAAGGTGGCCAGCATGTCGTCGCGGTGGTGACCGAGCGCGATCTTGGTGATCCTGAGCTCATCAGCCACCCGGTACAAAATGCCGCGGCGCAGCCGACTGCACAGGCTGCACATGGTTTTGCCCTCGGCCACCACTTTTTTGACAATGCTGTAGGTGTCCTGGGTCTCGATGTGGAACTCGATGCCCAGTTT
>JALNWC010000324.1 GCA_023231075.1 Rhodoferax sp. | reverse complement strand
GTCTGAGTGTCCCCCCTCGTATCGATCCTGCGCTGATTCAGTCCTGAATCACGCCGACCTTGGAGAGTCCCATGTTGTTGACCAGAAAATCAGGGCCATCTGACCCTGTTGCCCGTTCCCCATTTGTGCACAGTTTGCGCCGTGGCTTGTCGCAAGCCTTACCCACGATGGACCGACGCGCTTTTTTGCGCCGCTCCGGCTTGGGTGTCGGCGTCGGGCTGGCGGCCTCGCAACTGACGCTGGTCAAAAAGGCAGATGCAGCGCAGGGTACTGTGGCCCTTGGTGAAGGCAAGATCGAGATCAAGCGCACCGTGTGCACCCATTGTTCGGTCGGTTGCGCGGTCGATGCCGTGGTTGAAAACGGCGTCTGGGTGCGGCAAGAGCCGGAGTTTGATTCCCCGATCAACCTCGGCGCCCATTGCGCCAAGGGTGCGGCCTTGCGTGAGCACGGCCACGGCGAGTTCCGCCTGCGCTACCCGATGAAACTGGTCGATGGCAAATACAAGCGCATCAGCTGGGACACCGCCTTGAGCGAGATCAGCGCCCGCATGCTGGAGCTGAAAAAAGCCAGTGGCCCGGACAGTGTGTACTTTGTCGGCTCCTCCAAGCACAACAACGAGCAGTCGTACCTGCTGCGCAAGTTTGTCAGCTTCTGGGGCACCAACAACTGCGACCACCAGGCCCGTATTTGCCACCCGACCACGGTGGCCGGTGTGGCCAATACCTGGGGCTACGGCGCCATGACCAACTCTTACAACGACATGCAAAAGAGCAAATGCGCGTTGTACATTGGGTCGAATGCGGCCGAGGCGCACCCGGTGAGCATGCTGCACATGCTGCACGCCAAGGAAACCGGCACCAAGATGATCGTGGTGGACCCGCGCTTTACCCGCACCGCCGCCAAGGCCGACGAGTTTGTGCGTATTCGTTCCGGCTCCGACATCCCCTTCCTGTTTGGCGTGCTGTACCACGTGTTCAACAACGGCTGGGAAGATAAAAAATACATCAATGACCGGGTCTATGGCATGGACAAGGTCAAGTTGGAAGTGATGGCCAAGTGGACGCCTGACAAGGTGGAAGAAGCCTGCGGCGTCAAAGAAGAGCAGGTGCTGCGCGTGGCCAAAATGATGAGCGACAACCGGCCCAGCACACTGGTCTGGTGCATGGGCCAAACCCAGCACACCATCGGCAACGCCATGGTGCGCGCCTCGTGTATCTTGCAACTCGCTTTGGGCAACGTCGGCAAGTCCGGCGGCGGCACCAATATTTTCCGCGGTCACGACAACGTGCAGGGCGCCACCGATGTCGGCCCCAATCCCGATTCACTGCCCGGTTATTACGGCATTGTGGAAGGCTCCTGGAAGCACTTCGCCAAGGTCTGGGGCGTTGATTTTGAGTGGATCAAAAAGCAGTTTGCCAGCCCCGCCATGATGAGCAAGCCCGGCATCACCGTGTCGCGCTGGATTGACGGTGTGCTGGAGAAAAACGAGCTGATCGACCAGGACTCGAACCTGCGTGGCGTGTTTTATTGGGGCCATGCGCCCAATTCTCAAACCCGTGGCCTGGAGATGAAACGCGCCATGGACAAGCTTGATCTGCTGGTGGTGGTGGACCCCTACCCGTCGGCCACGGCAGCGATGGCTGCCATGCCCGGCAAACCCGAAGACTTGAACCCGAACCGGGCGGTCTATTTGCTGCCTGCGGCCACCCAGTTTGAAACCAGTGGCTCCGTCACGGCCTCCAATCGCTCCTTGCAGTGGCGTGAAAAAGTCATTGAACCGTTGTGGGAGAGCCGTAGCGACCACATGATCATGCAGCAGTTCGCGGACAAACTCGGTTTTGGCAAGGAACTGTCCAAGAACTACAAGATGCAAAAAGTCCATGGCATGGACGAGCCCATGCCGGAAGACATCCTGCGTGAAATCAATGCGGGCGTCTGGACCATCGGCTACACCGGCCAGAGCCCGGAGCGCCTCAAAGCCCACATGCGCAACATGCACCTGTTTGACGTGAAAACGCTCAAGGCCAAGGGCGGCAAAGACAAGGAAACCGGTTACGACTTCACCGGTGACTACTTTGGCTTGCCCTGGCCCTGTTACGGCACGGCCGCGCTCAAGCACCCCGGTTCACCCAACCTTTACGACACCTCCAAACACGTGATGGACGGCGGTGGCAACTTCCGCGCCAACTTCGGCGTCGAGCGTGAAGGTGTCAACCTGCTGGCGGAGGACGGTTCGTATTCCCTGAACGCCGATATCACCACCGGTTACCCCGAGTTCGACCATGTGCTGCTGAAGAAGTTGGGTTGGTGGGACGACCTCACCGAGGCGGAGAAGACAGCCGCCGAGGGCAAGAACTGGAAGACCGACCTCTCGGGCGGCATCCAGCGTGTGGTCTTGAAAGTGCATGGTTGCCATCCGTTTGGCAACGCCAAGGCGCGCGCCGTGGTGTGGAACTTCCCGGATGCGATTCCTCAGCACCGCGAACCCTTGTACGGTATCCGCCCTGATCTGGTGGCCAAGTATCCGACCCACGACGACAAGAAGGCGTTCTGGCGCTTGCCCACGCTGTACAAGACGATTCAGGATAAAAATATCGCGGACAAGGTGCACGAGAAATTCCCGTTCATTATGACCTCGGGCCGCCTGGTCGAGTACGAGGGCGGGGGCGAAGAGACCCGCTCCAACCCCTGGCTGGCCGAGTTGCAGCAGGAGATGTTCATCGAGATCAACCCCAAGGTCGCGGCTGACAAAGGCATTCGCAATGGCGATCGGGCCTGGGTGTCAACGCCTACCGGCGCACGCATGAATGTGCAGGCGCTGGTGACCGAGCGCGTTGGTCCCGATACCGTGTTTCTGCCGTTTCACTTCTCCGGTCGCTGGCAGGGCGCTGACATGCTGGCCTATTACCCGAATGGCGCGGCGCCGATCGTGCGCGGCGAGGCCATCAACACGGCAACCACCTATGGCTACGACAGCGTGACCATGATGCAGGAAACCAAAACCACCGTTTGCAACGTCGAGCGGGCCTGAAGCCTTGCGGGACAGACCAAGAGTTACACGCAGTGAACTTTGCTCTGTCCTCAACAAACCTGAAATATTGCGGGACAGACCAAGAGTTACACGCAGTGAACTTTGCTCTGTCCTCAACTGATTAGAGGAGATCGAGATGGCACGTATGAAATTTGTTTGTGACGCCGAGCGTTGCATTGAGTGCAACGGTTGCGTCACGGCTTGCAAAAACGAGCACGAGGTGCCCTGGGGCGTGAACCGGCGCCGGGTCGTCACTTTGAATGACGGCGTACCGGGTGAAAAATCCATCTCGGTCGCCTGCATGCATTGCAGCGACGCGCCCTGCATGGCCGTCTGCCCGGTCAACTGCTTTTACCGTACCGATGAAGGCGTGGTACTGCACGACAAGGATGTGTGCATTGGCTGCGGCTACTGCGCCTATGCGTGCCCGTTTGGTGCCCCGCAATTCCCGTCGCAAGGCACGTTTGGTGTGCGCGGCAAGATGGACAAATGCACCTTCTGCGCCGGTGGCCCCGAGGCCAATGGCAGCCAGGCTGAGTTTGAGAAATATGGCCGCAACCGGCTGGCCGAAGGCAAGCTGCCGGTGTGCGCGGAAATGTGTTCCACCAAAGCCTTGATCGCAGGCGACGGTGACGTGGTCGCTGACATTTTCCGCAACCGGGTGCTGCACCGCGGCAAGGGTGCCGAAGTCTGGGGCTGGGGCACGGCTTACGGTTCCAAGCAGGCCGGTCAGCCCGGCATTGCGGCCCCTGAAGGAGCGAAATCATGATGCGCCTATTGTCTGCAATAGTCATGCTGGCTGCCTTGAGCGCCTGCGGCGAAAAGCCGCAAGCGTTGCAAAGCAGCAAGAGGGATGCCTCAAGCTACACCGGCACCGGCAAGGCGTTTGCCAACCAGGACTGGAAGCAGGGCGATAAAGCCAGTTGGGAGTCGCACCTGAAGGCGCGTAATCAGTACGGCCAGAACGACTACACGCGCATGAACTGAGCAGGAGGCCAGCATGAAAAAAATCTTTTCTATTGCCTCTGCTTTTGCGCTGACACTGGTGTTGTCCTCGGGC
>JALNWC010000323.1 GCA_023231075.1 Rhodoferax sp. | reverse complement strand
GCTGGCGCAGCGCGGCTACCAGGTGGTGGTGCTGGAGGCTGACCGGGTGTGTGCCGGGGCCTCCGGGCGCAACGGCGGCCAGGCCATCGTGGGTTATGCCAGCGGCCAGGAACCCTTTGAAGCACAACTCGGCAAAGCGCAGGCGCGGCTGGCCTGGGACCTGTCGCTGGCCTCGCTCGACCTGATCGACCAGCGCATTGCCGACTTCCAGATCGACTGCGACCGCCAGCACGGCTACCTGCACGTGGCCGACTCGGCGCGCAAGGCGCGTGCCCTGGCCGCCGAGATGCAGGCCATGGCGAAGTATGGCTTGGTGACCGACTTTGCCATGGGTGCGCAGGTGCAGCGCCACCTTGCCAGCCCGCGCTACCAGGCCAGCGCTTATGAGCGCAAGTCGGGCCACCTGCATCCGCTCAAATACGGCCTGGGGCTGGCGCGCGCCGCCCGCAGCCTGGGCGTGCAGATCTTTGAGTATTCGGCAGTCACCGGTTTGCAGCGTGGTGAAAAACTGACCGCAACGACCGCGCAAGGCTCGGTCACCGCGCCCTTCGGCGTGCTGGCCGGCAACTGCATGCTGGCCGAATACGGCCCGGCGGTGGCCCCCGACATTGCGCCGCGCATCATGCCGGTGGGCACTTACATCATTGGCACGGCACCGCTGGCGCCCGCCTTGTGCCAACGCCTGATCCCCAGCAACGCGGCAGTGTGCGACAACAATTTTGTGCTGGACTACTTTCGCTTCAGCGCCGACCACCGCATGCTGTTTGGCGGCCGCGTCAGCTACACCACCCGCACCCCGGCGAATCTGCAAGCGCTGATGGCAACACGCATGGCCAAGGTGTTTCCCGAATTGCGCCACACGCCGGTCGAATTTTTATGGGGTGGTTTTGTCGACATCAGCATGAACCGCGCGCCCGACTTCGGCCGCTTGGGCGACAACCTGTATTACCTGCAGGGTTTCAGCGGCCATGGCGTGGCCATTACCGGACTGGCCGGGCAGCTGGTGGCGCAAGCGGTGGCGGGCCAGGCCGGGCGGTTTGATTTGTTTGCCCAATTGCAGCACCGCCGTTTTCCGGGCGGGCCGCTGCTGCGCATGCCCAGCCTGGTGCTGGGCACGCTGTACCACCGATTGCGCGATGTGCTGTGAGCTGGAAATGATGTACAGAAATAACCGTAACCGGTGATTGGGCTGCCTGCCTTTCGTATCATCTTGGGGCTTTGGGGGCGGGTCCCCAACATCACAAGATTCAGGGCATGTTCGAACAAACCTTCAAAAACATTGACGACATCCTGCACAAAGACGCAGGCTGCACCAGCGAACTGGACTACACCGAGCAATCCTCCTGCACGGCTTCAAGCAGCGCGCCAGCGGGCCGCAGACCATCGAATACAAAATTGGCGAAGTCTTTGGCGAGATCAAAAACCGCATCCAGAGCGGCTACAACCTGCGCGACGTGATCGAGCGGGTGGACGAATTGCGCTTCCGGTCGCAGACCGAAAAACACGAGCTGTCGCACCTGTATGAAGCCAAGATCAAGAACATGGGCAATGCCGGGCGCAACGGCGGCGAATACTACACGCCCCGCCCACTGATTCGCGCCATGATCCAGGTCGTGGCCCCCAGGATCGGCGAGCGCATTTACGATGGCGCTTGCGGCTCGGCGGGCTTTTTGTGCGAAGCCTTTGACTACCTCAGCCAGCAGCCGGGCCTGACCACCTCCGACCAGAACACGCTGCAGAGAAGCACCTTTTACGGCAAAGAGAAAAAGAGCCTGGCCTATGTGATTGCGATCATGAACATGATCCTGCATGGCATCGAGGCCCCCAACATCGTCCACGCCAACACCCTGGCCGAGAACATTGCCGACATCCAAGACCAACCCGCTCAACGACGCCGACCTGGCTGCTTTTATTGCGGCGCAAAAGACCTTTGCCGACACCGCGCAGAGCTGGTCAGTGGACGTGAGCACGGTCAACACCGGCACGTTTGACCTGTCGGTCAAGAACCCGAACGTCCTTGAGGCGGTGGCGCACCGCAGCCCGCAGGACATCATGGACGAGATTGCCGCGCTGGATGCCGAGAGCGCTGAGGTGCTGGCGTCGATTCGGGCGTTGCTGTGATGCGACCACGGAGCCTAAAATTCTACGAACAGGAGAAACATCATGTCCGATCTAGTCCTTGAATTGTCGCAACAGGCCCAGACACTGGATGCACAAGACCGGGCGCGCCTGGCTGAGTTGCTGCTGGATTCGATTCACGCGAACCCCGACAGCGCCATTGACGACGCTTGGGATGCAGAGCTGCTACGCCGCATCAACGAGGTGGACCGTGGTGTGGCGGTGCTGGTGTCTGCTGAAGATGCCTTTGCACAGGTTCGACGTGCTATCCAGTGAGCAAGCCATTACGTTTTCATGGCGAGGCCTTGGAAGAACTAACCGCCGGGGCGGTGTATTACGAAGCCAAGTCCAGTGGACTCGGCGCGCGATTTGCCAGCGAGGTAGAAGCTGCTACCCGCATCGCCGCTGAATTCCCCGAAATGGGCGCCCCGTTCAAACACGGCACCCGCCGGGTGTTCCCCAAGAAGTTTCCGTTCTCCGTGGTGTACCGCATTCAGGCGGACGAGATTGTTGTGCTGGCGGTTGCGCCAGATGCGCGCAAACCGGGCTATTGGCGTGAACGGAAGAACAATGGCTGAATCTTGTGTTGTACTTTTGACGCCACATTTGCTATTGAATTCATGGCTGCTTGCGAACACTCTATGGGGCTAAAGGCCGGTTTGGCCTGTATTTACCCCGGGAGTCGCTGGAATTGGCATCGGTGGAGGCCGGGGCATGAAGGCTGGGTGGTTAACGAAGCTGCTAGGTGATGCATGCGATTGGCAGCGCGGTCTTACCTATACAAAGACCGATGAAGTTGACGTATCGGAGAACAGACGGACTGGCTCTCGCTGAATCAGCTTGCCAGCTTGTTTCAGCGGGACAAATCCGTCATTTCCCGGCATATCAAAAATGTCTTCGATGAGGGCGAACTGATCATGGAGGGAACTGTTGCGAAATTTGCAACAGTTCAAACCGAAGGCAAGAAGACGGTCAACCGGGAGATTGAGTTCTTCAACCTCGATGTCATCATTTCCGTAGGCTACCGGGTGAAAAGCGCTGTGGCCACGCGGTTTCGGATATGGGCGACCCAGCGACTGCGCGAATACATCGTTAAAGGCTTTGTGCTGGATGACGAGCGCCTGAAGAACCCCGACGTGCCGTTTGATTATTTCGACGAACTGACGCGCCGCATTCAGGACATCCGCACGTCGGAGCGACGCTTTTACCAAAAGATCACCAAGCTGGACGGGTTTTTGACGCTCAACGAGCGCGACATCTTGACCCATGCCGGGCGCATTTCCCACGACGTGGCGCAGTCCAAAGCCGAGCTGGAATACGACCGCTACAGGGCGTTGACCGCCGACCGACCTCGTACCGTAGATACCGACTTTGAGCAGGCGACCAAGGCATTGCCAAAGGCACGGCCCAAGGCGCTTGCAGCTAAAAAGCCATCAGGGGAGAAAAAGAATTGGTAATCAAGAATTTGACCAAATCGAACGAATCGATTAAATTGCACGAATAACCCTATCCTGCAAGGAGTGTCGCGATGCAAACTTTTACCGCCAATGAAGCCAAAACCCGGTTCGGGGAGTTTCTGGATCGGGCGCAGCGCGAGCCTGTGGGCGTGCTCAAACACGACCGACTGGTGGGCGTGATGGTCAGCGTGCAAGACTTTGAGGCCATGCGCGCCTTCTACGCCGACCGCTTGCGCAAAACCATGCGCGAGATTGCTGACGGTGCCGCTGCCGCCGGACTGACGGAGGAGAAGTTGGCCGAATTGCTCGCCGATGAAAGTTGATCCTGCCGCCCAGACGCGCCATACGCTGGCAGTGATCGACACCAATGTGCTGCTGAGCGCAGCACTGTCCCGCGGCGGCCCGCCCGCCTGGTCGATCACTTGCTGGTGTTTGGCAAGTTGGTGTTTTCGGCAGCGACCTTTGCCGAACTGGAAACGCGCATCTGGTTGCCGAAATTCGACCGTTACATCACACT
>JALNWC010000322.1 GCA_023231075.1 Rhodoferax sp. | reverse complement strand
TGGATGGATTCGAGCATTTTCATGCAGCCATAGGGCGTGCAGGGCCAGAAGCCCGGCATGCCGGTCATCAGGGCGCCGGCGCTGGCCACGTGGAAACCATCGACATCTTTCAGAGGCGAAATGGCTTCGATCACTTTGGTGGCGTCGATGTGTTTGGGCACCGGCAGTTGCACCAGGATGCCGTGAATGGCGGGGTCGGCGTTGAGCGCCGCAATGCGCGCCAGCAGTTCGGACTCGCTCATGCTGGCGTCATATTTTTCCAGCACCGAATGAAAGCCGCAGTCTTCGCAGCCCTTGACCTTGTTGCGCACATAGACCTGGCTGGCCGGGTTGTCGCCCACCAGAATCACCGCCAGGCCGGGTGTGATGCCGCGCGCCTTGAGCGCCTGCACGCGGGCCGTGACGTCGGCACGCAGCTTTTGGGAAAGTGCGACGCCGTCAATGATGAGGGCACCTTGTGTGTTTGTTGTCATGTCGCTTTTGTCCATAAAAAAAAGCCCGCTGGTCCGGATGGGGCGGGCGGGTTGGTTTGGGTTGGGGTAAACCGGTTGTCAGGCCTTGACGGCATTGGGCCCCAGTGCAATTTTGAGCAGGTCGGCCACCGTGTTGGCAGCGAGTTTTTCCATGATGTTGGCGCGGTGTGCCTCCACTGTCTTGATGCTGATGCCGAGGTCGTCGGCGATCTGCTTGTTCAGGCGACCCGCGACAATGCGCTCCAGCACTTGCGACTCGCGCAGCGTCAGGCGGGCCATCAGGGCATCACGATTGAGCGCGTTTTGAAATTCGGCAAAGGCGTCCTTGGCTTGCTCCAGCATGCGCTCGACCAGGGGCAACAGCTGTGCCTCGTTGAAGGGCTTCTGGATAAAGTCCATGGCTCCTTTTTTCATGGTGTCAACGGCCATGGGCACGTCGCCATGGCCGGTGATGAAGGCCAGCGGCAGGGGTGAGCCGCTTTCGATCAGCCGGTTTTGCAGCTCCAGGCCGGTCATGCCGCCCATGCGGATGTCCACAATCAGGCAGGCTACCTCGCGCGCATCGAAACGACTCAAAAAAGACTCGGCGGAGTCAAAGCAGCGCACGCGGTAGTCCTTGCCCTCCAGCAGCCATTGCAGGGAATCGCGCACGGCTTCATCGTCGTCGATGACGTAAACCGTGCCTTTTTTGGGAATCAAACTCATGGTGATATCTGCGGTGTGGGTTGGACGAAACGCTTTGCAGGCGCTGCCGCCAGGGGCTCGGCCGCCGGAATCCAGAAGGTAAAGCAGCAGCCCGTCACGATGTCGCCATTGTAAAGGTTCTCGGCTTTCATTCGCCCCATGTGCGACTCCACGATGGAGCGGCACAAGCTCAGGCCCATGCCCATGCCCTCGGCCTTGGTGGAATAAAACGCCTCGTAAAGGTGTTCCATCGTGTCGGGCGAAATGCCCGCGCCGGAATCAATCACCTTGAACTCGACCATCGCCTTGTCGTTGACCTCGGCTGGTGCCACGGTCAGCTTGATCAGTCGTTGCGCCGTCGGGCGTTGCGCCGCATCGACCGATTCCGCTGCATTTTTCAGCAGGTTGAGCAAGACCTGTTCGATCAGGATCGGGTCCACCCACACTGCGGGCAGCTTGGGTGCCAGGGTTTGATTGAGTTTGACGTTGCGCCGGCGCAGCTCGATTTCTGCCAGTTCCACCGCTTCCGTGACCATGGTGCCCACATTGGACAGGGTGCGGTTGGGTTCGCTGCGTTTCACAAAGGAGCGGATGTGGTGAATGATCTGGCCTGCCCGGTGCGCCTGTCTGGCCGTTTTTTCAAGGGCGCCAAGCAGCTCATCTTCATTGATCTGCTTGCTCCTGATACGCGACACCATGCCATGGCAATAGTTGTTGATGGCGGTCAGCGGCTGGTTGAGTTCGTGGGCCACGCTGGAGGCCATTTCACCCATGGTGATGAGGCGGCTGGCCGTCTGGGCACGCTCGGCTTGCACCTGGGCTTGTTCTTCGGCATTGCGCCGGGCGGTGATGTCGGTGGCAATCACCATTTGCGCCAGACGACCATCGACCCAACTCAGGTAACGGGTGCGCACTTCGAGCCAGAGTCCCAGGCTGCCCAGGTAAATTTCAGTGCTTTCGGCCTCCTTGTCGGCCAGATGACCCGTGGGCAAACCGGCATAGGCATCGACGGCGTCCTGGGTTTCATCGCTGACCGTGGGCGTCGGCACGCCAGCCTCAGCCACCAGTTGCACATGACCCTCGGCCTGGGTGCCAAACCATTGGCGGTAGAGTTGGTTGGCAAACAGCAGTTCGCTGCTGCCCATGGGGGCGACGGATATGGAGGCGTCCAGCGCTTCCAGCACCGTGGTGAAGCGTTCGTAGGAGGCGGCCAGCTGCTGCCGCACCCGGGTGGGTTCGGTGATGTCGGTCATGGAGGTCATCCAGCCAGTTTGCTGACCGAAGGCATCGATCAGGGGCGACACGTAAAGCCGGGCTTCAATGATGACCCCGTCTTTGCGCTTGACACGAAAATGAATGCCGCTGGGCAGGACATTGCCCGACAGTTCGTCTCTGAGCCGCTGCTTGAGCAGCTCGTAATCTTCCTCGGGCCAGTAAGAAAAAGGTGCGGTTTGACCGACCAGATCGGCTTCGCTCCAGCCGGTCATCTGGCAAAAAGCGGCATTGACGTAGGTGATGCGCCCCTGCAGATCCATGGCGCGCATGCCGGTGAGCATGGAGTTTTCCATGGCACGGCGAAAGGCGGTTTCCTGTACCAGCGCGTCTTGCGCCCGGATGCGCCTGCGGGTGTGGCTCCAGTTGGCCAGCAGCAGCCAGGCCGTGATGGCGCTGAGCACCATCACTAGCCAGAACAGGCCACTGCCAATCAAGCCGAGGGATGTCCGGTAGGCCTGGCCTTGGATGATCAGGCCGTTGCCAATGGGGGAAACGGGCATGTCATAGGTATTGACGGGGCTGGACCAGGGTAACAATTTGCGGTTGATCCGGCTCTCGGACATGGTGGTGCCGGCCAGTAATTTGCCTTGATCATCTTGTAGAGAGATGGCGTATTTGGCGTTGATTTCGTTGGGTATGCCGTAGCGGAACATGGCATCCACCGAATACAGCGCCAGCAGGGTGCCCTTGAATTTGGCTTTTTCGATCAGCGGCAGGTGCAGTTCCATCGTGCTGTCGAGCCCGGGTCTGGCCTGGGGTGCCGAGTAAATCGGCACCAGCAATTGGTGCGCCAGTGCAAAGTTGTCGACGGCTTGCGGGTCGACATCGGCGGTTTCACCTGTTTTTTGCGGTGGCGTCGGCAGATTGGCCGTGTGGTAGTCCGCCCGGATGCGGCGTCGCTCGTCGATCCAGGTCAGTCCCTGCACCTCGGGGTAAAGGTTGACCAGCGCCTCGGCGCGGTTCATGAACTCCCGGTGACTGATTTCCCGGCTGGCGACTTCGCGCGCAAAACGCCCCAGTTGCTCCTGTTGCTCAAGCAGGCGCAGGCGCAAACGCTGCTGGGTGTACTCCACATCGCGGCTGATGGCCTCGTGCTCGCGTGAGATTTCTTCGAGGCGCAGGTAAGCAAAAGCGAACAGGATGGCCACCAGAAAAAGCACCACCGCCGCCAAGGGTGCCAGCATGGCAAAACGATCCTGGCGCTGGGGTGTCTGGCGCGACCACCAGGATTTCAGACGTCGCCGCGGGGAGGCTGGCAAGGTCTTGGGAAGGAACAGGTTTTGGGGCAACGACATGTTCCGAGTGTATGAGAGGGGTTATCAGCCAATTTATTTCGCATCATAAAAACAGAGTACACAATTTGAAATTTTCTGTAAATCCCGCTAGAATTTATTCAGTTCCCAAAATGGCAAATTCCACTACCATTCATGGGCCTAACCAACAGGAGACAAGACATGTCAGTCATACCCGAGGGCCGAGTAGGCATTGCCGCGCCGGATGTCGATAGCCAGGAAACCCGCGAATGGATGGACGCCTTGAGCGCCGTCATTCAAAGCGAGGGGCCAGAGCGTGCCCATTACCTGCTTGAGCAACTCCTGGAGCATGCCCGCCAAAGCAGCATCGACATGCCGTTTTCGGCCAACACCGGCTATGTCAACACCATC
>JALNWC010000321.1 GCA_023231075.1 Rhodoferax sp. | reverse complement strand
GGAAAGCACCGTAGTGCTTGGCCACGCGGTCGGCCTGCAGGTCAGGCTGCGAAGAGGTCAAAGCCAAAGACGATCAATTCCCCGCGGGGGGCAGAGAGGACACGCAGTGCCGAACGTGGGGGCCACTTAATTCGCCGCCTTGATGCGGTCCAGCACGCGGCCTTCGATGTCTTCAATGCCGGCGGGCACGGCGGGGTACCACTTGACGTTTTTCAGCGCGGCTTCCGGGAAGCTGGCGGCAAACTGGGTTTTCAGTTTGGCATCCATCAGCTGGTCGGCGCCTTGGGAGGCGGTGAAGTTGCCGGCGGCACTGGCCACCCTGGCGGCAATCTCGGGGCGCATGTTGAAATTGATCCAGGCATAGGCGGCGGCGTCGTTCTTGCCCTTGGCCGGAATGGCAAAGGTGTCGATCCAGCCCAGTGCGCCGGACCTGGGCGCGATGAACTGCATCTCGGCCTTTTCACCGTTGAGCTTCCAGCCGCCGGTGTCCCACATCATGGCGCCAACGATCTCGCCGGTGCGCATGCCGTTGAGCAACTGGTCCTTGTTGTCCCAGTAGAACTTGACGTTGGGCTTGCAGGCGATCAGGCGCTTGCCCACGTCGTCCATCAAGGCGGTGTAGGCTTTGGGGTTGTTGTAGAGCGCAAACGGGTCCTTGCCATCAGCAAAGGCAAAGGCCAGCAGGGTCGGGCGTTTCAGGCGGTAGGCCACCTTGCCCTTGAATTCCGCCTTGCACAGGTCGGTGTAATCGCTCATGCTGACGAGCTTGGTGTTGACCACCAAACCGTCGGTGCCCCAGATGTGCGGCAAGCCATACACCTTGCCCGCCAGCGTGGTGTTCTTTTTGGTGGCTTCCAGCATGCTTGGGATGAACAGCTCGTTTTTGAGCTTGCTCAAGTCCAGCGGCTTGTAAATGCCAAACTCCTGCTGCGGGCCGGCAATGCGGTCTTGCGAGGGCTGGGCCAGGTCAAACCCGGCGCCGCCGGTGGCGCGCAGCTTGGAGATCATCTCTTCGTTGTTGGAGATGGTGACGGCCAGCTTGTAGCCGCTTTCTTTCTCGAACTGGGCCACCACATCAGCGGGCACATAACCGTCCCAGGTCAGCAGGCGCAGGGTTTTTTCCTGCGCCAGGGCCGAACCGGCGACCCCGAGGGCGACGAGGCCGGCAGCGAGCAATGAATAACGCAATTTCATGGTGCATCCTTGAAGTGGTTCAATGGGGACTGAAAAACAAATCAGGCGCACGGCCTGAACCGGGCATGGTATGTCAGTCAAGTGACGTTTTGATGTCGGCCAAGCACCGTGGTCCATGGCTTTGGCCCTTGAGTTGCCGATGTTGCTATCATCAACACGCTATTTTGCAGGAGATTCCATCCATGCCAGTCGTCGTTGTCGCCAACCCCAAGGGAGGTGTGGGCAAGTCTACCCTGTCCACCCAAATTGCCGGCTACTTTGCCAGCCGGAACCACCCTGTGATGCTGGGTGATGCCGACCGTCAGCAGTCCAGCAAGCTCTGGTTGTCTTTGCGGCCCGACAACGCGCGGCCCATCAGCAATTGGGAGCTGGGTGACGACCAGATTGCCAAGCCGCCCAAGGGCACCACCCATGTGGTGCTGGACACGCCCGCCGGACTGCACGGCAAACGGCTCAAGGAAATTCTCAAGCGCGCCGACAAAGTGGTCGTCCCCCTGCAGCCCAGTGTGTTCGACATTTTTGCCACGCAGGATTTTCTGAGTGAATTGGCGGAAAGTGCCCGTGCTGCCAGGATCGAGATCGGCATCGTCGGCATGCGGGTGGATGAACGCACCCGCGCCGCCGAGCAATTGCGCAACTTTGTGGAAGGCACCGGTTTGCCGGTGTTGGGCTACTTGCGTGACACGCAAAACTATGTCCAGCTGGCGGCCCGCGGCCTCACCGTGTTTGACCTGGCGCCCGAGCGGGCGGTGCGTGACCTGACCCAGTGGCAAGCCATTTGCCGCTGGCTGGATCAGTAGCGGCTTGGGTGTTTTTGATCGAAAAAAGCTTACCTCGATGGGGTCCTGAGCTACAGCTTACAGGGGATGATCAAGCTCAATAATGTAATTTAAAGATCACTATTTCGTGTAAATATGTTTAAATAGCGATTTAGAGATTACATAAATCATGCCCACCCAAAGCGACAAACCCTCGCCAAACCTGGATCATCTGGACCCCCTGGTAGGCGCGGTGGTGGCCAAACGCAAGCAACTGCGCTGGAGCCAGGCCAAGTTGGCGCAGGCGGCGGGTATCAGCCGCCGGGCGTTGCTGATGATCGAAAAAGGTGGCGACTGCAACCTGAGCACCTTGCGGCGTCTGCACACTTGTCTGGACATCGTCATGCAGGCTGCCAGTGCCCACGCCCCCACGCTTGACGACATGAACGCTCAAAATGCGAGAGCGCGTTTTGGAGGTGTGCGATGAAGCTCGATGTGTACGTCAACCATGTTCTGGTCGGCACGCTGGCGCAAGTAGAGGTCAACCGCTACGTGTTTTCATACCGGGCTCACGTGGGCAGTAGCCAGGTGGTGTCTTTGCTGATGCCGGTGCGCCTTGAGAGCTGGGTTCATGCTGCACTGCACCCGGTGTTCCAGGTCAGCCTGCCCGAGGGTGCGCTCAAGCAGTTGTTGACAAAAAAATTTGCCAAGCATTTTGATTATTTTGGCGACATGGCATTGCTTTCGGTGGTGGGGGCGCACCTGGTTGGTCGCATCAAGCTAGCCCCCCACGGGTCGGCTCTGTCAGCACAAAGTCCGTGCGAGGACTTGCGCACCTTGCTCCAGAGCAGTTCCAAAGAAATCGTTGACCGTTTTTTAGAGGAGCACGCTGACACCTCAGGCGTGTCAGGTGGCTTTCCCAAATTCCTGGCGAAAAGCCCGTTGCCGGGCCAGCCCACCCATGGGAAAAGCACCCTGATTTTTGACCACTGGATCATCAAATCCAATGACGATGACCATCCCCACCTGATCCTCAATGAGTATTTTGGTTTGAGCGTGGCGCAAAAAATGGGCTTGCCCGTGCCCGAGTTTCAGCTCTCTGAGGATGCCGATCGCCTGGCCATTCGCCGCTTTGATGTGCTTGCGCCTGGTGTCAACCTGGGCTTTGAGGACATGTGCGCCATGCTGGCGCTCAATGCGGGCGACAAGTTTTCTGGCTCGGTGGAAAAAATCATCAAAAAGATCGAAGAGTTCTGCCCGCTTGACCAAAGAAGGGGGGCGTTAGACCAGTTTTATGCGCACTACGTGGCCTGCATGGCCATTCGCAATGGTGATGCGCACCTGAAAAATTTTGGTTTTGTCTATTCAAGTGCCAACGACGTGCGCTTGGCACCCGTTTTTGACATGTTGTCCATGTCGGTCTATGCACCACGGGCGCAAAACGGCGATGCGCTTGACACACCGGCCTTGAGTTTCGGTGGGGTCAAGCGTTGGTTTGTGAAAAAAACCCTGAAAGAGTTGGCCGACCGATGCGCTGTGCCGGCCAAATTTCAAGCCGAAACCAGCGCGCGTTTGGTTGGTGCCATGCTCAGCGTGGGGCAAGACGTGGTGGCCAGGGCGGCTCATTACCCCAGCTTTATCCCAACCGCACAAAGAATGCTTGAGCTCTGGTCGCATGGCTGCACGATTCATCACACCGACGCCTCGCAGCAATTGAAAGCCATGGCCACATCGCTGGCTAAGTCAGCTTTGGTTTTACGGTGATCCTGGACCGCGCAAGGCTTCGAAAATCTGCCGCAGTTGATTGCGCGTGTTGTGGGCGAAGGCGTCGGTTTTGATTTCCAGGTCTTCAACCTTCATTTCGAGATCGGCCTGGCGCTGGGCCAGATCGGCGTGCGTGACGGCGGCTCAAGCATCACCTCACCCCAAATGCTTGCCCACGATTCCGGCCAGCTCGAACATCGTCACCTGCGGCTTGCCAAAGACCGCCAGCAATTTGTCGTCGGCATTGATGGCGCGCTTGTTGGCGGCGTCCTGCAGGTTGTTGGCCTTGATGTAGTCCCACAGTTTTTTGATGACCTGGGCGCGCGCCACGGGCTCGGCGCCAATCACGGCGGCCAGGGCGGCGCTGGGCGTGGAACCCGCGCTGCCG
>JALNWC010000320.1 GCA_023231075.1 Rhodoferax sp. | reverse complement strand
TTTCAAGAACATCAACGACAACCTCGGCACGCATGTCGGCGACGAGCTGCTGCGGCAGGTGGCGCAGTGGCTGACGCATCACGCGGCGGGCGACGTGAATCTGTTGGCCCGCGTCGGGGCTGATCATTTTGCGGTGGTGCTGCCGGTGTTGAGGCCGGGGCGGGATTTAAGCCGGCTGGTTGATGCATGGACTGCGGACTTCCAGAAGCATCCTTTCCACCTGAATGACACCGTGTTCCATCTCTCCGCCAAGGGGGGTGTGGCGCTTTTTCCCAACGACGGCACCGATGCCGCCACCTTGTTCAAGCACGCCGAGGCGGCGCTCAAAAAAGCCAAGGCCAGCGGCGAGCGCTACCTGTTTTACACACAAACCATGACCGCAGCGGGGGCGGCCAATCTGACGCTGGAAAACCAGTTGCGTCGGGCGCTCGACAACGCCGAATTCGAGCTTTATTACCAACCCAAGGTGAATCTGGCAAGCGGCAGGATGACCAGCGCCGAGGCGCTGATTCGCTGGAACGATCCACGCACCGGCCTGGTACCGCCGGATCGCTTCATTCCGATCCTGGAAGAAACCGGCTTGATCCACGAGGTGGGGCGCTGGGCGCTGCGCCAAGCCATCAAGGACTACCTGGGCTGGCGTGCCGCGGGTCTGCCGGTGGTGCGCATTGCCGTCAATGTGTCGCCGCTCCAATTGCGCGATCGCGGCTTTATCGCCGAGGTCAGGCAGGCCATCAGCATTGATGCACAGGCCGCTGCCGGACTGGAGCTGGAGATTACCGAGAGCCTGATCATGGAGAATGTCGAGCACAGTATCGCCAGCCTGCGGGCGCTGCGCGACATGGGCATCAGCATCGCCATCGACGACTTCGGCACCGGATTTTCTTCGCTCAGCTACCTGTCCAAATTCTCGGTGGACAGCCTCAAGATTGACCGCGCGTTCGTGGTCGAGATGACCGCCTCAACGCAGGGTCTGGCCTTGGTGTCCACCATCATCAACCTGGCGCATGCGCTCAAGCTCAAGGTGGTGGCCGAAGGCGTCGAGACCGAGGCGCAGGCACGTTTGCTGCGTGAGCTCGATTGCGACGAAATGCAGGGCTATCTGTTCAGCAGGCCGGTGCCCGCCGCTATTTTCGAGGGCAAATTCCTGAATTCATCCGTCGTGGGGTGAGCGGGCGGGCTGGCCAGCCATCCGTGCCGGATCGACCCAGGCGTCGAACTGCTCAGTACTGATGGCTTCCAGGGCCCAGGCGGCGTCGCGCAGCGTGCCGCCGCTGTCGTGGGCGAGTTTGGCAATGCGGGCGGCCCGGTCGTAACCGATGTGCGGACTCAGCGCCGTGACCAGCATCAAGGAGCGCTGCAGCAGTTCTTCCATGCGTGCGGTATTGGCCGTGAGGCCCAGCAGGCAGTGCCGTGTAAAGCTGCGCATGGCATCGGTCAGCAGGCGCAGGCTGTCAAGCGTGTCAAGAATGATCAGGGGTTTGTACACGTTGAGCTCGAATTGGCCCTGGCTGGCGGCAAAACCAATGGCGGCATCATGCCCCATCACCTGGGCGCAGACCATGGTCAATGCCTCGATCTGGGTGGGGTTCACCTTGCCCGGCATGATGGAGCTGCCGGGCTCGTTCTGCGGCAATTGCAACTCGCCCAGGCCGGCACGCGGCCCGCTGCCCATCAGGCGGATGTCATTGCCGAGCTTGGTCAGGGCAATGGCCAGCATTTTCAGGCTGGCATGAAAAGCCACCAGCGCCTCATGCCCGGCCAGGGCGGCAAACAGGTTGTCAGCCTGCGCCAGGGGCAGGTCGAGCTGCTTTGCCAGTTTGGCTGCCACCCGGGCACCAAACTCTGGGTGGGTATTCATGCCAGTGCCTACGGCTGTGCCGCCTATCGCCAGGCGGTGCACGGCCAGCAGGGCATGCGCAATCTGGTTGGCGCACAACGCAAGCTGGGCCGCATAGCCGCCCAACTCCTGCCCGAGCGTGATTGGCGTGGCATCTTGCAAGTGGGTGCGGCCGATTTTGATGATGTCGGCAAAGGCCTGTGATTTGGCGGCCAGCGCACTGTGCAGCGCGTGCAGCGCGGGCAACAGGCCTGATTTGGCCTGCAGCGCCACAGCGAGGTGCATGGCGCTGGGAAACACATCGTTGGACGATTGACCCAGGTTGACGTCATCGTTGGGGTGAACGGCGGGACCGGCCAGTCTGGCCAGCACCTCATTGACGTTCATGTTGCTTTGCGTGCCCGAACCGGTTTGCCAGACCGACAACGGGAATTCGGCATCAAACTCACCCTTGGTCACGCGCTGCGCGGCATTCGCGATGGCCTGTGACGTGGCACCGTCCAGCAAATTCAACTCACCATTCACGATGGCTGCCGCCCACTTGACCCACGCCAGCGCATGAATCACCGGCATTGGCATGCGCTGCTCGCCAATGGCAAAAAAGTGCAGGCTGCGCGCAGTCTGTGCGCCCCACAGGGCATCGTCTGGGACCTCGATCGGGCCAAAGCTGTCGGTTTCCGTGCGCATACTGGGCATGGCAAGTCTCCTTGAAAGTGACTTGAATCCCGGGGAGGTCACCGGCAGGCGGCTCAGACCTTCAGGAAATCAAGCAAATCGGTGGTCAGGCGCGCCTTGTGCGTGGCGAACAAGCCGTGCGGTGCGCCATCGTATTCAAGCAAGGTGGCTTGTGCAATGCCTTTGGCCGTGAGCCGGCTTGAGGCATCGATGGGCACCACCTGATCGTCGGTGCCGTGAATGATGAGCGTGGGCACCTTGAAGGCGGCCAACTCGGGGCGGAAATCCGTCGTGGTGAACGACTTGGCGCAGCCCAACGTGGCTTTCAGGCTGGCTTGCATGCCTACGCTGCGGGCCCATTCCAGCAACTGCGGACTGACCGGTTGTGCGTCAGCGGTGACGCCGAAAAATTTCTCAAAAAAACCCGCCAGAAACTTGGGGCGGTCGTCATTGATGGCCTGTGCCGTGTTGTCAAACGCAGCTTGTTCAGCACCCAGGGGGTTGTCGCTGGTTTTCAGACGGAAGGGCAGGCTGGCAGACACCAGCACCGCCTTGGCGACCGACTTGCCGTTGTGGCGCGACATGTAGCGGGCCACTTCGCCGCCGCCCATCGAGAAGCCGACGATGACCGCGTCCTTGGCCCCGGTTTGCTCGATCACGGCTGCCAGGTCATCCGACAAGGTGTCGTAATCAAAGCCGTTCCAGGGCTGAGTGGAGCGGCCAAAGCCGCGCCTGTCATAAGCAATGGCACGGTAGCCAGCTTGCGCTAACGCCATCGCCTGGTCATCCCAGCCGTCCGAGGACAGGGGCCAGCCATGAATCAGGATCACGGGCTGCCCCGTGCCCCAGTCCTTGACATAAAGCTCGGTTTGGTCGGCGGTAATGATTTTGGGCATGATGGCGGTCCTGCTTGGTAGGGTTGTCGGGCTTAGTTCTTGCCGAACTTGGCTTTGGCGGCTGCGACGCAGCCGTCTTTGGCGGCATCGGCCAGGGCGTTACACTTCTCAATGGCCACTTGGTAGTCGGCATTGTTCTTGTCTGCAGAGGCTTCTTTCTTGGCTTCACCGTTCTGTTCGCCCAGCTTGGCGTCTGCCAGTGCCTTGACTTCAACGGCCTCGGCTTCCTTGACGCAGACGTCCTTGGCATTGCCAGCCTGGTCGTCGCATTTTTCCTTGGCAACGGCGTAAGCAGATTTGGCCTTGGCTTCCAGCAGCTTGGTCCGGTCAGCGGCTTTGCCGGTGTAGTTGAACTCACGCTCGGCAAGCGCTACTTTTTCCTTGGCCTTGGCTTCTTGCACGCAGACGTCCTTGGCATTGGCTTTGAGGGCATCGCAAGCCTTTTTGTCAGCTTTGTATTCAGTGCTGATGCGGGTCTTTTCGGCTTTGTATTCAGCTTTGGTCAGGTTGGCGGCTTGAGCCACTGAGAACGACAGCAGGGCGGCAACGATGAGGGCGGCCTTGAGATTGAAAGTTGTGTTCATGAAAAATCCTTTGTGAGTGAAAAAATTCGAGGCTATCGCCTCTTTTTTGCGCATGGACCCCGTGGCCGAGTGCAATGGATAACCGGTGCCAACGTTACCCAGGTCGATGCG
>JALNWC010000319.1 GCA_023231075.1 Rhodoferax sp. | reverse complement strand
GCAGTTTTCGCAGGTGCGATGTAGCGTTTAAACGCGCTGGTTGGTCAGCGCAGCCACGCGCCCTGCCATCAGGCCCGGTCCGGATCAGCTGCCAGGTCTGTGTGAGCTGCAGCTGACCCATCATTACCCCCCATTGTGCTTGCCTGAGCCGCCTGTTTGCGGTTCAGGACAACTGTTGCCCAAATTTCCCACAAAGGTCTTTTTTATGTCGCACCACTCGCCCGTTTTGCCGGTCCCCACTGACCAAGACGATGCCCCCATGGGCTTGTTGGAATCATTCGGTTTGGCCCTTGCCTTTGTGGCGCTGGCCGCGGTGTTTGTCAATTTGCTGCTGCTTCCGGTTGTCACCGTCTGAACCGTGCCACTGTTGTTTTGAAATCAAGGAATTCACCATGTCTCACACATCCAAATTTTCCCGCCGCCAGGTGCTTGCCGCTGGTTTGGCAACCGCCACCCTGGTGGCCAGCCCGTTCGCTCTCGCACAAAAAGCGACCCGCACGCTGCGTATTGGCCATCAAAAAGGATGGCTGTCCATTCTGAAAGCGCGTGGCGCCCTGGAAAAGCGCCTGGCCCCGCTCGGTGTCGGCATCACCTGGACCGAGTTCAATGCGGGGCCGGTGCAGCTCGAAGCGCTTAACGTGGGCGCCATTGACTTTGGCGATGTGGGCGAAGCGCCCCCCATCTTTGCCCAGGCTGCAGGGGCGCCACTGGTTTATGCCGGCGCCACGGTGCCGCGCCCGCAGCTGGAGGCCATCATCGTGCCCAAAGGCTCGGCCATTACCACCGTAGCGGACCTCAAAGGCAAGAAAATTGCCTTCAACAAAGGCTCGAACGTGCAGTATTTTCTGGTCAAACTGCTGGAAAAACATGGCTTGAAGTACGGCGACGTGCAAGCCATCTATCTCCCCCCGCCAGATGCCCGCGCGGCTTTCCAGAAAGGCGCCGTTGACGCCTGGGTCATCTGGGACCCGTTCCTGGCGTCGGCCCAAAAGACGCTGGATGCGCAGATTCTGGCCGACGCCGCAGGCATTGTGAACAACCGTGGCTACTACTTCACCTCGCGTGATTTCGCCACCCAAAATACCGATGTCCTGAAGATCGCCATTCAGGAGATCAATGCCATTGACAGCTGGATTGCCAAAAACAAACCCGCTGCGGCAGCCGAGCTCGCTAGCGTCTTGGGACTGGATAAAAGCGTCACCGAGCTGTACCTGAGTCGCGCCGCCTATGGCACCGCTGCGGTCACGCGCGACATTCTGGGTGAGCAGCAAGTCATTGCCGACACCTTCTTCGACCTCAAGCTCATCCCGAAAAAGCTCAAGCTGCTGCATGCTGCGCCGGTCAACCTGGGCTGATGGCTCTGCAAAGGATCACATCATGACTTCATCATCAGTGACCACTTCACGCCGTGGCCTGCTGCGCCTGCTGGCTGTGACGGCTGGCATTTGGGGCCTCTCGGGCCCCATCGCCGCCAACGCCTGGTCGCAAGCCCGGGGCGCTGGCCAACCGCTGACCCAACTGCGCATTGGCTACCAGAAATCGGCCGTCAACCTGGTCATCCTGAAACAGCAGGGTGTGCTGGAAAAGCGGTTTCCAGGCACAGAAATCAAGTGGGTGGACTTTCCCGCCGGGCCGCAATTGCTGGAAGCACTGGCCGTTGGCAGCCTGGAATTCGGTCTGACCGGGGACGCACCGCCGGTCTTTGCCCAAGCCGCTGGCAAAGACCTGGTGTACGTGGGGGCAGAGCCGGCCAAACCCGAGAGTTCGGCTATTCTGGTGGCCAAAGACTCGCCGATCAAAACCCTGGCTGAGCTCAAGGGTAAAAAGATCGCCCTGCAAAAGGGGTCGAGTGCGCATTACCTGTTGGTGCAGGCGGTGACCAAAGCAGGCCTGGCCTGGAACGATATCCAGCCTATTTACCTGGCCCCGGCCGATGCGCGTGCGGCCTTTGAGGGCAACAGCGTGGACGCCTGGGTTATCTGGGATCCGTTTTACGCATCGACCGAACTCGCCCTCCAGCCGCGCGTGCTGACCACCGGCACGGGCTTGTCCAGCAACAACTCTTTTTACCTGGCCTCACGCCCGTTTGCCACCCAGCACCCGGAGGCATTGACCGTGTTGTTTGACGAACTCACCCGCGCCGACCGTTTTGTGCAGCAGCACCGGCCCGAGGCCATCAAGCTGATCGCCGATTTCAGCGGCCTCGATGCGGGAGTGGTCAGCCTTTTTTTGCAGCGCCGCCCGCCTTCACCCGTGGGTCCGATCACACCGACGACGGCGACACAGCAACAGCAGGTGGCTGACACCTTCAAGAAGCTGGGCCTGATTCCCAAGCCGGTGCAGGTGGCTGACATCGTCTGGCGGCCCAAAGGCGTCCAACTGGTCACGGCCAAAACCCAGTAAATCCAAACCCGTTCAAGGACTTGCGACATGAAAATATTCTGGTTTATTCCCACCCACGGCGACAGTCGTTACCTGGGCACCGCTGAAGGTGCGCGGGCGCTGAGCCACAACTACCTCAAACAGGTGGCGCAGGCCGCCGACAGCCTGGGCTATGAAGGCGTGCTGATTCCCACCGGGCGCTCGTGCGAAGACCCGTGGGTGGTGGCATCGAGCCTGCTGTCGGTCACCACGCGCTTGAAATTTCTGGTGGCGGTGCGCCCCGGTTTGCACCAGCCCAGCCTGGCAGCGCGCATGGCAGCCAGCTTTGACAGGCTCTCCGGTGGCCGTTTGCTGATCAACCTGGTCACTGGCGGCGACCAGACCGAACTGGAAGGCGACGGCGTGTTTCTGGACCACGCCGAGCGTTATGAACAATCGGCAGAGTTCATCCGCATCTGGCGTGAGATTCTGACCCGTAGCCACAGCGGTGAAAGTTTTGACTTTGAGGGCAAACACCTCAGCGTCAAGGGGGCCAAGCTGCTCTACCCGCCGGTGCAAACGCCGTATCCGCCGGTGTACTTTGGCGGTTCATCGCCCGCGGCGCATGCGCTGGCAGCCGGGCAGGTGGATGCTTACCTGACCTGGGGCGAGCCGCCGGCAGAAGTCGCCAAAAAAGTGGCCGATGTGCGCGAGCGCGCCGCGCGCCAGGGCCGCACCGTCAAGTTTGGCATTCGCCTGCATGTGATCGTGCGGGAAACCGACGCCCAGGCGTGGCAAGCTGCCGAAGACCTGATCAGCCGGCTTGACGACGACACCGTCATTCGCGCCCAGGCCGCTTTTTCCCGCATGGACTCCGAAGGCCAGCGCCGCATGGCCGCGCTGCACGGAAGTGGCAAAAAACGCTCCCGTGCCGACCTGGAGATCAGCCCCAACCTGTGGGCGGGTGTGGGCCTGGTGCGCGGCGGGGCCGGCACCGCGCTGGTGGGCGACCCGCAAACGGTGGCCGCGCGCATCACCGAATACGCCGATCTGGGTCTGGACACCTTTGTGCTGTCGGGCTACCCACACCTGGAAGAGGCTTACCGCTTTGCCGAACTGGTGTTCCCGCTGTTGCCTCTGGAGGTACAGCAAAAACTCCCCGGGCAAGCACTGACCGGCCCGTTTGGCGAAGTGGTTGGCAACAACTATTTGCCGCGCGTGTCGCAAAGCTGAAGCCAGCACAGTGAATCGTTTCATCTGCTTTCAAGGAGATCCCCCATGACCCACTCTGTGCATGAACTGCAAACCACGCCGCTGCCCGCGTCGCCCACAGGCGATGCCATTGGCCTGGGGCAGGCCACCCGCTTGCTTCCCGACACGGCGCAGACCTTGCAGGCGCTGCAGCAGTTGACTCACTTTGCCTGGCAGGTGGGGCAACGCCTGTTGCCCTGGCTGGTGCCGGTGGGGCTGATCGTTGCGTGGCAAATTGCCTCCAGCCTCGGCTGGCTCTCGACCCGGGTGCTGCCCGCACCGCTGGAGGTGATCACTGCGGCCTGGACGCTCACGGCCTCCGGCGAACTCTGGACACATGTGCAGGTGAGCGCCGCGCGCGCCCTTTCCGGCCTGGCCGTGGGCGGCGGCCTGGGCTTGGCACTGGGGCTTCTGACCGGCTCGTCGCGCGTCGCCGAAACGCTGCTCGATTCGACCATCCAGATGGTGCGCAACATTCCGGCGCTGGCGCTGATTCCGCTGGTCAT
>JALNWC010000318.1 GCA_023231075.1 Rhodoferax sp. | reverse complement strand
GAGCGCCGGTGTGCGGCTCGACGAGCAGCTCAGCACCCAGGTTTTCAACGCCAGCTTTGAGGCGCATTTGAGTCAGGCCGGCACCAGCCCGTCACGCGCCTTTGGCGACCTGATCCAGATTCGGCAGTTCCTCACCGGCAACGGCATCTTCGCATTTTTTGACGCGCCCTGGACGCCCATCTACATGGCGGTGTTGTTCTTTTTGCACCCCTGGCTGGGGGTTTTGGGCATCATATTTGCCTGTATCCAGGCCTCCCTGGCCTGGTTTGGCCATCGCCACACGCTGGCGCCAGCTGAAGCCGCCACCAAGGCCGGGTCTGAGGCCGGCGCTTTTTTGCAGGGCAAGCTGCGCAACGCCGAAGTGCTGGAATCCATGGGCATGGTCAACAACCTCAAAGCCCGCTGGTTGCAGCGCCACCAGACGCACCTGGCCAAAAGCGCCGACACCCAGCACCTCACCAACCGCATCACCGGCTGGAGCAAGTTCGTCCGCTACTCCCAGCAATCGCTGTCGCTTGGCGCCGGTGCCCTGCTGGTGATCAATGGCGAGCTCTCGCCCGGCGGCATGATCGCCGCCAACGTGCTCATGACGCGCGCGCTGGCGCCCATCGACATGATGGTCGGCAGCTGGCGCCAGTTCATCGGCATGCGCTTTGCGTTTGCCCGGCTGGAGCAAATGCTGATCGACTACCCGGCGCGCGACCCCGACTTCAAGCGCGTGGCGCCCTCTGGCCAGATCACCCTGCAAGATGTCTTTGCCACCGCGCCAGGGCGGGAAGCCCCCATTCTCAAAAACATCAATCTGAACATTCCTGCGGGCAGCGTCACTGCGGTTCTGGGCCCCTCGGGCTCGGGCAAATCCACGCTGGCGCGCGTCCTGATGGGCATCTGGCCCGACGTGGCGGGTGAAGTGCTGCTCGACGGATTGCCCCTGAGTGGCTGGAACCGCATTGAGCTCGGCCCCTTCCTGGGCTACCTGCCGCAAGACATTGAATTGTTCGAAGGCACCCTTGCCGACAACATCGCGCGCTTTGGCGAGGTGGACTCCAAGCGCGTCATCGAAGCCGCCGAAAGCGCCGGTTTGCACGACATGATCCTGCGCTTTCCCAAGGGCTACGACACCCCCATTGGCGAAGCCGGCAACTTGCTGTCGGGTGGTCAGCGCCAGCGCATCGGACTGGCGCGCGCCATTTACGGCAGCCCCAAGCTCATCGTGCTGGACGAACCCAATGCCAACCTCGACGATGCCGGCGAGGCCGCGCTGTTCAAAACCATCCAGCAACTCAAGGCCAAGGGCCGCACCGTGTTCCTGATCACGCACCGCCCGGCCGCGCTGGCGGTGGCTGACCGCATCTTGCTTCTGCGCGATGGCCAGGTCGTAGCCAACGGCCCGCGCGACGCGGTGCTGGCCGCCCTGAAGGCGCCGCGCCCGGCGCCCGTCCAGGCAACGCATGCGCCCCAGCCACCCCAGTTGCCAGGTGGCGCTGCCGTGCCCGCCTGAATTTAATTTTTTCTATAGATTGTTGACACTGCCATGGCTACACAAGATATTTCCAACCCATCTGCCGAACCCACCAGCGCGCAGGAATTGTCCAGCCACACCAGCCGCGCCGCACGCATCGGGCTGTGGGCGCTGGGGCTTGGTTTTGGCGGCTTCCTGCTTTGGGCTGGGCTTGCCCCGCTCGATGAAGGTGTGCCCGCGCAAGGCATGATTTCCATCGACACCAAGCGCAAGACCGTGCAGCACCTCACCGGCGGCCTGGTCAAGGAAGTGCTGGTGGGCGAGGGCGAACACGTCACCGAAGGCCAACTCTTGCTCAAGCTCGACGAAGCCGTGGCCCGCGCCAACTTCGAGTCCGCGCGGCAACGCTATGTGGGTTTGCGCGCCATGGAAGGGCGCCTGCTGGCCGAACAACGCGGTCTGGCCAAAATCAAATTCCACCCCGACGTGGTGCAGGCCAGTGAGGACCCGCAAATCCGCCAGGTGGTGTTGACGCAAGAGCAGTTGTTTGCCTCGCGCCGGGCTGCCCTGCAGGCCGACCTGCAGGCCACCGAAGAGAGCATCCAGGGCCAAAAAGGGCTGATCCAATCCTATGAAGGCATGTTGATCAACCGCAACAACCAGCTGGCCCTGCTCACCGAAGAGCTCAACAACACCCGTGGCCTGGTCAAGGAAGGCTATGCCCCGCGTAACCGCCAACTGGAGCTGGAGCGTCTGAGTTCCGAGGCCAGCTCGGGTATTACCGAACTGCAAGGCAACCTCATCCGGGCCAGGCGTGCGGTGGCTGAACTGCAGCAGCGTGCCATCCTGCGGCAACAGGAATACCACAAGGAAGTGCAAACCCAGCTCGCCGATGTCGGGCGCGAAGTGCCGGCTGACGCCGAAAAATACCAGGCCGCCAAAGATGACCTGGGCCGCATCGACATCAAGTCGCCCGCCACCGGTCAGGTCGTCGACCTGGCGTTTCAGACCGTCGGCGGCGTCATCGGTCCGGGACAAAAACTCATGGACATCGTGCCCGAAGAGCAGGCCCTGCTGATCGAAGCCCGCGTGGCCCCGCATTTGATCGACCGCGTGCACCGCGACATGCCTGTGGACGTGCGCTTTTCGTCATTTGCCCATTCGCCGCAACTCGTGGTGGACGGCAAGGTGGTTTCCATATCCGCCGACGTGCTGGTGGACCAGCAAACCGGCATCAGCTACTACCTGGCGCGCGTGGGCGTGACCGCCGACGGCTACAAAAAGCTCGGCAAGCGCCAGCTCCAGCCCGGCATGCCGGTGGAGGTCATCCTGTTGGGCGGTGAACGCTCGCTGCTGACCTACCTGCTGAGCCCGTTGACCAAGCGGCTTGCCGCTTCGATGAAAGAAGAGTGAGGCCACCATGCGCTATTTCATCAAGCAAGCGCCGCGCTGCGGCACCCTCAAATCGCTGGCCGTGGGCGGCACGCTGCTGTGTTGTGCATTGGCCGCCAGTGCCATGGACTTGCTGCAAGCCTACACCGCCGCGCAAATCAACGATGCCACCATTCTGGCCGCCCGCGCCACTGCCGTGGGCGAGCGCGAGCGCCTGCCGCAAGCCAGGGCGCAACTCCTGCCCAGCCTGTCGGCCAGCCTGTCGCGCAACAGCAACCACCTCGAAAGCACCTCGCCGAACTTTCTGGGGGTAGAGCAAACCACCAACAACAGTTACCCCAGCAACAACAGAACCCTGACGCTACGCCAGCCGCTGTTTCGCAAACAATTGGCGGCCCAGTACCGCCTGGCCGGCGCCCAGGTTGAAGATGCCGAAGCCGTCCTGTCTGGCGAAGAGCAAAACCTGGCGGTGCGCGTCAGCACCGCCTACTTTGAGGCCATGCTCACGCACGACCAGTTGGCCCTGGTGCTGGCGCAGCAAAAAGCCTACACCGAACAACTCGATGCGGCGCGCAAAACCTACGCCGCCGGTTCAGGCACCCGCACCGACGTCGATGAAGCGCAGGCCCGGCTCGACATGAACAAAGCCCTTGAAATTGAAACCCGGCAAAACGTCGACTACACCCTGCAGCAATTGCAAACCCTGGTCAATCAGCCCATCGACAAGCTCGCCACACTCAACCTGGCCCGTCTTGAGCTGCGCGAACCCCAGCCCGACAACCTGCAACACTGGATTGCCCTGGCCGAGCAAAACAACCCCCAACTCCAGTCACTCAAGGCCCGGGTTGAAGTGGCACGCCAGGAAACCGAAAAAGCCCGCTCCGGCCATTACCCCACGCTCGACGCCATCGCCCAGTACACCGACAGCGACAGCGAAAACGTCACCAACATCAAACAGCGTTACGTCAACAAAGTGCTCGGCATGCAGCTCAACGTGCCGCTGTTTGCCGGCGGCTACGTCAACTCGCAGGTGCGCCAGACCCTGGCCGGGCTCGATCGTGCCGAGCAGATCCTTGAGGCCGGGCGGCGCGACTTGGGCCTGCGCGTGACCAAGGAGTTTCGTGGCATGACCGAAAACATCCCGAAAATCAAGGCCCTCGAACAAGCCCTGCTCTCAGCCGACCAGATGGTGCTATCCAGCCAAAAATCGTTTCAGGCGGGCAGCCGCACACTGCTTGACATCTCCGATGCCGAACAACAACGCATGG
>JALNWC010000317.1 GCA_023231075.1 Rhodoferax sp. | reverse complement strand
GGCGTGGCCGTGCGCGGCGTGATCTTTAACGACGTCAACACCGCCAAACGCCGCTACGGCTACGGCACCGGCTACGGCTACAAGTACAGCCGCTACCGCTACACCCAATACCAGTACGGTAAGACAGGAGAAAAATGACCATGAAATCAGGAGCCGAAAAAATCTACGTTGCCGGCCACCGGGGCATGGTCGGCTCGGCAATAGTGCGCCAACTCCAAGCGGCCCTCATCACACGCACCCACGCCGAACTCGACCTCACCAACCAGGCCGCCGTCAACGAATTCTTCCAACAAGAAAAACCCACCCAGGTCTACATGGCCGCAGCCAAAGTGGGCGGCATCCATGCCAACAACACCTACCCGGCCGACTTCATCTACCAAAACCTCATGGTGCAGGCCAACGTGATCGAGGCGGCTTTCCGCAACGGCGTGCAAAAACTATTGTTTTTGGGCAGCAGCTGCATCTACCCGCGCCTGGCGCCGCAGCCCATGCGTGAAGACGCGCTGCTCACCGGCCCGCTGGAGCCCACCAACGAACCCTACGCCATCGCCAAAATTGCCGGCATCAAACTCTGCGAGTCTTACAACCGCCAGTACGGCGCCAGCCACGGCATTGACTACCGCAGCGTCATGCCCACCAACCTCTATGGCCCCGGTGACAACTACCACCCGCAAAACAGCCACGTCATTCCCGCGCTCCTCCGTCGTTTTCACGAAGCCAAGGTAAACAACGCCCCCAGCGTGGCCATCTGGGGCAGCGGCACACCCAAACGCGAATTTTTGTACGTGGACGACATGGCCGCCGCCAGCGTCTTTGTCATGAACCTGCCCAAAGCCGTGTACGACCAGCACACCAGCCCCATGCTGAGCCACATCAACGTCGGCTATGGCACTGACATCACCATTGCCGAACTGGCGCACGCCGTGAGCGACACCGTGGGCTACCCCGGCCACATCACTTTTGATGCCACCCAGCCCGACGGCACCCCGCGCAAGCTCATGGACAGCACCCGGTTGAATGCGCTGGGCTGGCAGGCCAAAGTCAAGCTTGAACAAGGCCTGGCATTGGCTTACCAGGACTTCCTGAAATCGGAAACCATCGCGGTGAGAGCGCCGCTCCCACGGGGCAACGATGCCCCCATGTCCTTGTCTTTGTGGGAGTCCCGCCCTCGGGCCGATTGACTTCCACACATCCCAAAACCCCATGCGAATCTACCTTGACATGTGTTGTTTCAATCGTCCTTACGACGACCAAACACAAGCACGCATCCACCTGGAAACCGGTGCCAAACTCCTATTACAGCAGAAGGTTAAGGATACTGAATGCGATCTAATCTGGTCGTCTGTGCTGGACTTTGAGTGTAAAAACAACCCTTTTGAGGAGCGACGTCATGCCATATTGCAGTGGCGATGGCTCGCAAAAACGGTCGTGATGATTGACCAAGAAATCGTCGCCCAAGCAAAAGCATTTGAACTGCGAGGCATCGGTAAATTTGATGCTCTTCATGTTGCGTGCGCTATGTCGAGCCAAGCTAATGTATTCGTCACAACAGATGATCGCTTGATCAAGAAGATGCGAAAAAATGACACCTTGACCACCATGCTTCCGGGTGAGGCCATTGCTTTTTTGGAGAACTGGTATGAGGACTGAATCCGAAATTCGCATGCAAGGCATGCAAGCCCTTATCGGCTCGCTGGGTCTGATTGAGGCGGAACGGTTTTTGATAGCCGTTAACCAAGACAAATTCAATTACACAGAATGGCGACGAACCGGCCTGCCAGATATGAGTATTGAACAAATTGCTGCCGCTGCGAACCAGTTCTCAAGCCAGTTAAGCCGATCCTGATATGACCACCCCCCAAAAAACCGCCCTCATCACCGGCATCACTGGCCAGGACGGCTTTTGTCTGGCTGAATTCATTTTGGAAAAAGCTATTAATTTAGTATGACTATCGAGACCATCCTGGCCCAAATCGCCCTTGGCGAAGACAGCACCCATCAGTTCAAGGTGGATGTGCGCAATGGCGAGTCGTTGGCCGCTGAGATGGTTGCGTTTGCCAACTCCGAGGGTGGCGCGCTGTTGATCGGTGTGGCAGATGATGGCAGCACGCCGGGGACTGGTAAAGAAGACGTGGCACTGGATAATGGTCGCGTGGTGATTGTGTTGAGCGTGCCCAAAGGCATTGACAAGCCTTATTTCGACAAAAACGGTGTCATTTGGCTCAAAACCGGGGCAGACAAGCGCCGCGTCAATTCCAAAGAAGAGTTACGACGGCTGTTTCAAATGTCCGACCAGTTTCACGCTGATGAACTGCCCACCAAAGCCGGCATCGACAAGCTCGACAAACTGCGTTTTCGTGACTTTTTGCGCGACGTTTACCAGCAAGCCCTGCCTGAAACCCAACAGGGGCTAACACAGCTTTTGCAGAACATGAACCTTGCCGCTGATGACGGCCACCTCAACCTGGCTGGGGTTTTACTGTTTGCCGAGCAGCCCGAGCGGATCAAACCCCAATTTGTCATCAAAGCCATCCGCTATCCCGGCAACCAGATTCATGTTAGCGACTATATCGACACCGAGGATTTTGACGGCCCCCTGCCCAGGCTCTTTGCAGATGCGCTGGCGTTCATCATGCGCAACCTGCACAAAACCCAGGCTGGCCGTGGCGTCAATGCGCCGGGCCGGGCTGAAATTGCTGAAACAGTGTTTGAAGAACTGCTGGTTAACGCCCTGGTGCACCGCGACTACTTTGTCAGCGCGCCCATTCGGCTCTTCATATTCGATAACCGCATTGAAATCATCAGCCCGGGCCACTTGCCCAACAATCTGACGGTTGAAAAAATCCGGGTTGGCAACTCCAACATCCGCAACCCGATTCTGGTTTCTTACGTGGCTAAGGGGCTGTTGCCATACCACGGCTTGGGCTCGGGCATTAAACGCGCGCTGTCAAGCTGGCCCGACATCGAGTTCTCTGATGATCGGGACGGCTGCCTTTTTACAGCAACCGTACACCGCCATGCACCTGTAAATGCACCTGTAAATGCACCTGAACCCAGTTTGCAAATGCAAATACTTAATTTGGTGCGAACAAGCCCACATCTTTCGTATGACAAATTAGCGGAGCTCACACAAAAAGATCGCACAACCATCATGCGTAACATGGCAAAACTCAAGACCCAAGGCAGGCTTAAACGCATCGGCCCCGCCAAAGGCGGTCACTGGCAGGTTATTGAATGAAATCAAGTTCTAGCCCATGGCCCCCTGAATTCCTGAATTGCGGATCAAGTCTGCAATGACAGCCAAGAAACACCCAAAAATGACCACCCCCCAAAAAACCGCCCTCATCACCGGCATCACTGGCCAAGACGGCTCTTACCTGGCTGAATTCCTGCTGGAAAAAGGCTACGTCGTGCACGGCATCAAGCGCCGCGCCAGCAGCTTCAACACCCAACGCGTCGACCACATCTACCAAGACCCGCACGTCAATAACGCCAACATCAAGCTGCACTACGGCGACCTGTCCGACACCAGCAACCTGGTGCGCATCATCCAGCAAACCCAGCCCGACGAAATCTACAACCTGGGTGCGCAAAGCCACGTGGCCGTGTCATTCGAGTCCCCCGAATACACCGCCGACGTCGACGCCATGGGCACGCTGCGCATTCTGGAAGCCATCCGCATCCTGGGCCTGGAAAAGAAAACCCGCTTTTACCAAGCCAGCACCTCAGAACTTTACGGCCTGGTGCAAGAAACCCCGCAACGCGAAACCACCCCGTTCTACCCGCGCAGCCCCTACGCCGTGGCCAAGATGTACGCCTACTGGATCACCGTGAACTACCGCGAAGCCTACGGCATCTATGCCTGCAACGGCATCCTGTTCAACCACGAAAGCCCGCGCCGGGGCGAAACCTTCGTCACCCGCAAAATCACCCGCGGCCTGGCCAACATCAGCCAGGGCCTGGAAGACTGCCTGTACATGGGCAACATCGACGCCCTGCGCGACTGGGGCCACGCCAAAGACTACGTGCGCATGCAATGGCTCATGCTGCAACAAGACCAGCCCGAAGACTTCGTCATTGCCACCGGCAAGCAATACAGCGTGCGCCAGTTCATCACCTGGACGGCCGAGGC
>JALNWC010000316.1 GCA_023231075.1 Rhodoferax sp. | reverse complement strand
GACCGCCAGGCGCTGCAACTGGGGCTGGGCGCGGGCTCGCTGACCAAGTTTTGCCACAAGGAGCTGCGCATGAAAACGACCGCGATCGAGCTCAACCCGCAGGTGCTGGCCGCCTGCAAGGGCTGGTTCAAGCTGCCGGCGGAAAACCCGCGCCTGCAGGTGGTGCTTGCCGACGCGGCGCAGGAAATCCAGAACCCCAAGTGGTGGGGCACCGTAGATGCCCTGCAGGTGGATTTGTATGACCACGAAGCCGCCGCCCCGGTGCTCGACAGCCTGCCGTTTTACAAGCACTGTCGGCGTCTGCTCACGCCTGAGGGCTGCATGACGGTGAACCTGTTTGGCCGCGCCTCCAGCTTCGTGCGCAGTGTCGAGAAAATGTCGGCAGCGTTTGGCAAGGACGCCATCTGGGCCTTCAAGCCCACACGCGAGGGCAACACCGTGGTGCTGGCGCAGCACACGCCAAGCCGACCCAAGCGCGATGTGTTGATGGCGCGCGCTGACCGCATCGAGTTCGAATGGGGCCTGCCGGCCAGCAAATGGGTGCGTGTCTTCAAGCCCGTGTCGTCATGACGCCGCGCACCTCCATGACATCGCTCCATCCGAAAGCCGAAGGTCCGCTGGACTGGCGCAGCCTGGTGCAGTGGCTGCAGGCCGATGGCATGATCACGACACAGGAAGCGCAGCGCATCCAGTCGCGCTGCGCCCAGGCCGAAAGCGTGCAGCATCCGCTGTTGCGCCTGGCCAGCGTCGGCGTGCACCGCGCCAGCGACGACAAGGCCATGGCCATCGAGGCGCTGGTGCAATGGCTGGCGCCGCGTGCCGGGCTGGCTTATCTGCGCATCGACCCGCTCAAGGTCGACGTGGCCAAGGTGGCCGACACCATGAGCCCGGCCTATGCCGAGCACCACAAGATTTTGCCGGTGCAGGTCACTGCCCAGGAGGTGGTGGTGGCCACCGCCGAGCCGCATCTCACCGATTGGGTGGCTGAGGTGGAGCGCCAGTCGCGCCGCAGCGTGCGCCGGGTGCTGGCCAATCCGCAGGACATTGCCCGCTATACCGCCGAATTTTTCGCACTGGCCAAGTCGGTGCGTGCCGCCAGCAAGGCGGGCGGCAACGCCGGTTCCAGCTTCGAGCAACTGGTGGAACTGGGCAAGAGCAACAAGCAGCTCGACGCCAACGACCAGAGCGTGGTGCAGGTGGTCGACTGGCTCTGGCAATACGCGTTCGACCAGCGCGCCAGCGACATCCATCTGGAGCCGCGGCGCGAGCAGGGCGTGATCCGTTTCCGCATCGACGGCGTGCTGCACCCGGTGTACCAGATGCCGATGGGCGTGCTGGGCGCCATGACGGCACGCATCAAGCTGCTCGGGCGCATGGACGTGGTTGAAAGGCGCCGCCCGCAGGATGGCCGCATCAAGACGCGCAACCCCGGCGGCGACGAGATCGAAATGCGCATTTCCACGCTGCCCACGGCGTTCGGCGAAAAGATGGTGATGCGCATTTTTGACCCCGAGACCACCGTCAAGGACCTCGACGCGCTCGGCTTCTCGGCGCACGACGCGCAGCGCTGGGAGGCGCTGGTGAAGCGCCCCAATGGCATCATCCTGGTGACCGGGCCCACCGGCTCGGGCAAAACCACCACGCTCTATTCCACGCTGAAGCGGGTCGCCACCGAAGAAGTCAATGTGAGCACGGTGGAAGACCCGATCGAGATGATCGAACCGGCGTTCAACCAGACCCAGGTGCAGCCGCAGCTCGACTTTGGTTTTCCCGAGGGCCTGCGCGCCCTGATGCGGCAGGACCCCGACATCCTCATGGTCGGCGAGATTCGCGACCAGGCCACCGCCGAGATGGCGGTGCAGGCGGCGCTCACCGGGCACCTGGTGTTCTCGACCCTGCACACCAACGACGCGCCCTCGGCGGTCACGCGGCTGCTGGAACTGGGCGTGCCCGCGTATCTGATCAACGCCACCCTGCTGGGCGTGCTGGCGCAGCGCCTGGTGCGCACGCTGTGTCCCCATTGCAAGCTGCCGGACGCGGGCGCCACGCCCGGGATGCTGGCCGAAGTGGTGAAGCCCTGGCATCTGAACGGCGCCTATAAGCCGTTCAAGGCGGTGGGTTGTGTCGATTGCCGCATGACCGGATTTTTGGGGCGCATGGGGCTTTACGAGTTGCTGGTGGTCAGCGAAGCCTTCAAGGAAAAGGTCAACCGGGAACCCAACGCCGATACGCTCAAGCGCCAGGCCATCACCGACGGCATGCGGCCCTTGCGCCTGGCCGGTGCCTTGCGCGTGGCCGAGGGCCTGACGGTGCTCGAAGAAGTGCTGTCATCCACCCCGTCACTGGCTTGAGAAATGCATCAGGATCATTTGCCACCGAAGGAACTCGCCACCGGCCTGGTCCTGGCCACGCTCGGCGCCATTGCCTTCAGCGGCAAGGCCATCATCGTCAAGCTGGCCTACCGTTATGGCGTCGATGCGGTCACGCTCATCATGTACCGCATGCTGTTTGCGCTGCCCATTTTTGCCCTCATGGCCTGGTGGGCCAGCCGCGGCAAACCGCCCTTGAGTCGGCAGGACGGGTGGGGTGTGCTGGGACTGGGCTTTACCGGCTACTACCTGGCCAGCTTTCTGGATTTTGCCGGTCTGGCCTACATCAGCGCCTCGCTGGAACGCCTCATTCTGTACCTCAATCCGACGCTGGTGCTGTTGCTGGGCCTGGTGCTTTACAAACGCCACATCAGCCGCCGCCAGGCGCTGGGCATGGTCATCAGTTATGCCGGTGTGATCCTGGTGTTTGGCCACGAGATCAGGCTTGAAGGCGCCGACGCCGCGTTGGGCGCAGTACTGGTTTTTTTGAGTGCGGTCAGCTACGCCATCTACCTCAGCTTCAGCGGTGAACTGGTGCAGCGGCTGGGTTCGCTGCGGCTGGCTGGCCTGGCCACCAGTGTGGCCTGTGTGCTGTGCATGGCTCAGTTTGTCGTGCTGCGACCGCTGAGCGCCGCGCTGGTGGCGCCGGAGGTGATCTGGCTGTCGGTTCTGAACGCCACCCTGTGCACCGCCGCGCCGGTACTGATGGTGATGATGGCCATCGAGCGCATTGGTGCAGTCATGGCGGCCCAGACCGGCATGGTCGGCCCCATGTCCACCATTTTGATGGGGGTGCTGTTGCTGGGGGAAGCTTTTACCGCCTGGGTAGCCGCAGGGACGGTGCTGGTGGTGGCCGGTATCTTTGTCTTCACCAGTCGCCCCAGGTCACTGGCCTGATGGCCGATATTTTTAACAGGAGCGTCTGATGGATTTGGGAATTAGCGGCAAATGGGCGTTGGTGTGCGGGTCCAGCAAGGGCCTGGGTCTGGGCTGCGCCAAGGCGCTGGTGCAAGAGGGGGTGAACGTGCTCATGGTGGCACGCGGGGCCGAGGCGCTGCAAGCCGCCGCGGCGCAGTTGGCCAATCACAGCGCCGGGGCCACCGTGCAATGGCTGGCGGCCGACATCACGACCGAGGCGGGTCGTGCCGCGGTGCTGGCGCAGCGCGCCGATTTCGACATTCTGGTGACCAACGCGGGTGGCCCGCCCGCCGGCGATTTTCGCAATTTCGGGCGCGACGACTGGATGCGTGCGCTCGATGCCAACATGCTCACGCCCATTGCGCTGATCAAGGCCACCGTGGATGGCATGGCGGCGCGCGGCTTTGGCCGCATTGTCAACATCACCTCCAGCGCGGTGAAGGCGCCGATCGATGTGCTGGGCCTGTCCAATGGCGCGCGCAGTGGCCTGACCGGCGTCGTGGCGGGCCTGGCACGCAGTGACCTGGCCGCCAAGGGCGTGACCATCAACAACTTGTTGCCTGGTGCTTTTGCCACCGAGCGCCAGCAGTCCATCTTTCAGGGTACCTCAGCTA
Organism: Rhodoferax sp.; assembly: GCA_023231075.1. Lineage (GTDB taxonomy): Bacteria > Pseudomonadota > Gammaproteobacteria > Burkholderiales > Burkholderiaceae_C > Rhodoferax. The sequence goes on along the minus strand of JALNWC010000316.1, from coordinate 236 downwards.
GGACCGGGCAGCCACTGGATGTGGTGGCTGCCGCGCGGCGCAATGGCATTCCCGCCAAACGCTTTGGCTTGCCCGACGAGTTTGGTGCCATTTGCGCATTCTTGTGCAGCCAGCAGGCTGGTTACATGACCGGGCAAAACGTGTTGGCGGATGGCGGTGCCTACCCGGGTACTTTTTGAGAGAACTGGCGTCGTCCGCAGCGGCGGAAAATGCGCAGGCTCATACCAGAACCTGGG
>JALNWC010000315.1 GCA_023231075.1 Rhodoferax sp. | reverse complement strand
TTACTATGTGCGCCCCACCGACAGCCTGTTTGTGCGTGGCAACCTGGCGTTTGGCGACAGCGGCGAACACGGCAGCAGCCAGATGCCGCCACCGCCGTCGCTGTTTGCCGGTGCTTTTCGGTCGGCTTTGTTGGGGCAGGACGTTGAGCACCTGAGCAGCTTTTTAAGCCGGGGGCGTTGCACCGATGTCGCGCTGGGGCAGTGCCTGGGCTCGCCCGATGCGCCGGGCACCTTCCGGGTCACCTGGCTGTCACTGGCTGGCGACCCCGGCGGGCAGGCTGCACCCGAGCCGATGGCGCCATTGCCTGCCGATTTGCTGATGCTGGGCCGACAGTTTGCCCGACTGGAACCACGCGCTGCGGCAAACGGGGTGCAGTCGGCTGGTGATTTGCCCCTGCGCGCCACCCTGGTGTCGGCCAAACAAGAAAAGCCCAGAGGCGGCATCTTTCTGCGTGGCAAGGAGTTGGCCCAACACCTGCAAGGGCAAGCCATTGAGCCCACCCACGGCATCGAGGCCAGCCAACTTTTTCAACGTGACCCGCGGCTGGGCATTGGCCTCAATACCGATGCCCACACCGCCGAAGAGGGCCAGATTTACACCACCGAAGGTTTCGCCTTCAGCCCGCAAGGGACTTCAGCGCCTACCAAATTTGTCAGCACCGGGTTTCTGGTGGGGCTGCAAGGCGTCTCCGATCTGATGCCACGGCAAGGCGTATTGCGCCTGGGCGGTGATGGTCGCAGCGCGCATTACCGGCGGGTGGATGTCGATTTGACGGGGATTGGGCTTGGGCAGATTCGCGGCGGGGGCGCTGCTCCTGCAAAAGGTGCGACAAACTTGCCACGTTTTCGACTCATTCTGCAAACCCCGGCGCTGTTCAGTCAGGGCTGGCTGCCCGAAGGCGTGACACAGCAAGCTGACGGAAGTTACCGCTTGCAGGGCGATGGTTTTACCGCCCGCCTGGCTTGCGCAGCGTTAGGCCGGCGTGAGGTGGTCAGCGGCTGGGACTTGTTCAACTGGAAACCCAAGTCGGCCCAGGCTGCCGTGCCCGCGGGCAGTGTGTACTGGTTTGATGAATTGACGGGCGACGCTGGCAAGCTTGCCGCATGGCTGGATGCCGGCCTGTGGCCGCACAATCCAGACGCACTGCAACAAAGCCGCCGCGCCGAAGGCTTTAACCGGGCGCTGTTGGGGGCCTGGAATTGACCAAGCCTCCATCCCAACCTTCCCCCACAGGCGGGAAGGAGCATGAAAACGAATGACTCACTTTTAGGAATCCCCATGTTTGAAGCCACCCAAGTCGTTTTTTACTACGCCGTCAGCCCGGTCCACATGGGCGCGGGCAGCGCCATTGGTGCCATTGACTCGCCCATCCAGCGCGAAGTCCACACCCGGCACCCCATGTTTGCCGGCAGCGGCCTCAAGGGTGCGCTGCGCCACCACGTCAACCGCGCCTGGCCGCGCCAGGAGGGCGACAGCCGCAAGCCCAACAGCCTGATCAGCCGCATCTTTGGCCCCGACACCGCTGCCAGCGACTTTGCCGGCGCCCTGAGCCTGACCGACGCCCAATTGGTCGCCCTGCCGGTGCGTTCGCTCAAAGGCGGCTTTGCGTATGTCACCAGCCCATTGGCGTTGGCGCGGCTGCAACGCCTGGCGCAGCAAGCCGGGCTGGCGTGCGACTGGGCAGTGCCGGTCGTGGCCGAAACCAGGGCCGTAGTCGCAAGCCCTGTGCTGCTGGGCCATCGTCCAGGTTCGACAGCCAACACAGCGGCAGACCAGCTGGTGCTGGAGGCCTTCGAGTTCACTGCCAAGCCCGACGACAAGCTCGCTGCCATCGCGCAGTGGATCGCCACCCACGCCCTGCCCGGCCCTGCCGACATCTTCTTCGCCAACAAGCTCAAAACCGATATGGTGCTGCTCAGCGACACCGACTTTGCCCACTTTGCCCGTCATGCCATGGTGGTGGAGCCGCATGTGCGCATTGACGATGACTCTGGCACGGCATCCGACGGTGGCCTGTTTTACGTTGAAAACCTGCCCCCCGAAACCCTGATGGTGGGCCTCGCCCAAGCCAGCATCGAGCGCTTTAAAAAAGGCAGCCGTGCGGACGACGCTGCCGCGCTGTTGAATGCCGGGCAAGTGCTGTCAACGGTCTTTGCGGGTCAGGGTGACACGGTGCCTGGCATCAACGGCAAACTGCTGCAAATCGGCGGCGACGCCAGCACCGGGCGCGGGCTGGTGCTGGTGCAAACTGCCAGCGCTTGAGCCATTAAGGAGAATTGTGATGACACAAACACTTGACCAACAACGCGCCGCGCTGGCCTGGGGCTACGCCACTGCGGGCATGGCCCAGCATGGCAAAGAATACAAAGGGCTGGCCAAAGGTGCGCCTGCGCTCATCATGAACAGTGGCCTGATGCCCACGCTGGCGTTTTACGCTGGCAAGGGTACTGCCGCGCAGCAGTTGCTTGACCACCTGATTTGCGGCATGTCGGGCCGCTTGTCGGGCCAAAAACTGGCCATCAGCCAAGGCATGCGCTTGTTCCCGGAGTTCATGAAAATGCTGCAATCTTGCGCGTCCCACGACTACATGCGTTACACCGACGAAGCGCTTGAGCAGCTCAAGTGGATTCGGCAGTTTGTTGATGCCGTACCGGAGCACTGACATGTGGTTACCCCAACGCATCGCCGCCGTGCCGGCCTACATCCACTCCAGCAGCAAAGACAGCTTCAAAGAAGCCGCACCCGGCCATAAATTTCTGGGCTACCTGCGCAACACACAGGGCGACAACGGCATGGCCTTTGCGCCCTACAAGGGCAAGGCCAAAATCATCGGCAGCCCGCCACCCGGACAACCGCGCCGCGATGCCAATGCTCAGCAAAAGCAGGAGTTTGACGGTGTCCTCAACGAAGTGTGCGACCGCTTCCCGGCTGCCTCCATTCAGCAAATTGAAGCCCTGCGCAGCCGCCAACAAGCCTTGCACGCCCACCACGGCGCCAATGGCTACCGCATCAGCACCACGTCCACCGCACCGTTTGCCACTGGCCTGGGCAACGAGCACCCGATTGAAAACGGCTTTGCTTTCCTGACACCTTACGGCTTGCCGTATCTGGCGGGCAGCGGGGTCAAGGGCATTTTGCGCAGGGCGATGCAGGAGCTGATCAAGGACGGTGAGGAGGGATTTACCGACCCGGTCCTCAATGCGTTGTTTGGCCCAGAGTTAGACGCAAAGTCAGGCAATCAACCCGAAGACGCCCAGCGCGGCGCACTTGACTTTTGGGATGTATTCCCCAGCCCGGCTGGCGGCAAACTGGTGGTCGAGATCATGACCCCGCATTACGGCAAATACTACCAGGGCGATGAAACGCCGCATGACTCCGGCGCGCCGGTGCCGGTGAGCTTTCTGGCCGTGCCCGCCAAATCACAGTTTGACTTTCATGTGGTCTGCCAGTCCAGCCGTCTGCCCGCTGCGCTACAAGACCAGTGGCGCGCGCTGCTTGACCGCGCCTTTGAACATGCCTTTGAATGGGTCGGCTTTGGTGCCAAAACTTCGGTGGGTTATGGTGCGATGGCGGCCTCGGCTGCGGCAACGCCAAAAATGTCGGCTCAAGCGCCAGGCACCCATCAGACGATGGCAACTGCAGCGGCAAGCCCCTCGGCCTTCCAGACCTGGCCAGCAGCCAAGCTCACCCTGAACCCAGGCACCGGCGACATTAGCGCCAGCTTTGAAGGCAAGTCCACCACGGCGCTGAAAAACCCGCATGCCAACGATCTCCGTGCCGCCCTGGGTGAAGATCGCGCCAATAAACTCAAGAAAAATAAGGAGCTTAAAGGTGTGTCGGTCGATGTTGAGCCATTGGGCAACGCCCTGGCCATCAAACGCCTGACACCATCGTGACCCTAGCGATGAACGCTGTAATCATGTTGCAACGAACAACGATACTTAAGGACACTCTGCATAACTCTGGCGAGAGTGTCCTTAAATCCATCATGAATCACCCACTCGACCTCACCTCCTTTCACGATGCCCTGGCATCCCTGCAACGGGCCGTCACCCGCTGGCAGGCCACGGGTCAGCAAGATGAAGAACTGCGCGATGCCTGCATCCGGCGATTTGAATACACCTTTGAACTCAGCTGG